>CAZPYZ010000331.1:0-5479 GCA_964590215.1 uncultured Dehalococcoidia bacterium
CAGAACGCCGCCTACGCGGCCTTCCAGACCAAGCAGCTCGACGTCCTGAATGACGTCCCACTGAGTGATGCCGAAACCCTGAAGCAGACGGTCCCGGACGCGCCCGTTGTCGCGGCGATGGGAAACCACGGCTACCGCGTCTACTACAACGTCAAGGTTCCTCCCTTGAACGATGTCCGATTCCGTCGAGCGATGTCTTTTGCCACGGACCGGGAGGAGTTCGTCCGGACGCTCACCAAAGGGCAAGGGCAGTGGGGGATCGACGGCTCCGTCCCCGGCTTGTTCCCGGAGGAAGAGGTGAAGAGGATGAACCGGTACGACCTCGAGGAGGCAAGACGTCTCTTACGGGAGTCGGGCTATGCCGATAGGCCGGTGACCATAGAGTGGCTGTACACCGCCACCGCCGGGCCCCAGGTCCTGGCCGCGGTGGAGCTGCTTCAGGCCCAGTGGGCGAAAGCGGGTATCGACCTCAAAATCCTGACCCTGGAGCGGGTCGACGTCTCCCGGCGCCAGCGGTCAGGGAACTTCATGATGCTGGCCAACGGCCCGAGTGCGGGGGAACCCGAGCCCGACTTCTACTTCTACGGCTATTTCCATTCAAAATCGCCGGGCAACAACTACGAGGTCAACGATCCCAGACTCGATGAACTGGCCGACGCACAAAGGCGAGAAACAGACCCGGCGAAGAGGCTTGAGCTGTGGCGCCAGCAGGCCAAGTACGTTCACGACAACGGCCTCGCGCTCTGGATCTACTATGCACCCGGCTATTACTTCAAGCAGCCTCACGTGAAAGGCTACTATCCCAGTAATCCCAACAACCAGAAGCCCACGATCGACACCTGGCTCGATAAGTAGATCTCCCGAGGCGCTGGTGCAGTCGCCTGGTACAATGTTCCACTTACTCCAGTGGCGCAGCGCCCCTCTGTCACCCTGAGGGACGAAGCGTCGGCGATGCGGGCCCCGCCTCGGACCCTTCCCTTGGCCGTCCAGGCGTCACAATCGGTCATGCGCGCGGCAGCCGCCACGCCGCATGAAAAACCGGGGCGGGGAGGGCCGCGAGGCGCGGCCGAGTTCGTCCCGGCCGTAACAAGCCCGTAACCTGAGGACTTTAAACTGAGCGATATGATCCAGTACCTGGCGAGGCGAGTCCTGTTATACGTGCCGACCTTGCTCCTGGCCTCCCTGGCCATCTTCGCCATCATGCGCGCGCTGCCTGGCGATGTGGCCCTGGTCATCCTCGGGAGCCAAGAATCGAGTCCCGCCGGTGTTGAACATCTTGAGGCCCTCCGGCAAGAACTCGGACTGAAGGATCCGGTCCTGGTGCAGTACGGCAGGTGGATGTGGACCATGGTCAATGGGGAGTTCGGCGGCCGTTCCATCATGGACCGAGAGCCCCTCTCGGAGATCATCGCCCGCCGCCTGCCGGTGACGCTGCAGCTCGCCCTCTATACCGTGATCATCTCCTGGTTCCTGGCCATCCCTATGGGAGTGCTCGCCGCGGTCTATCAGAACAAGTGGCTGGACTACGCCATCCGAGTCGTTAGCCTCGCTGGGCACGCCCTCCCCAACTTCTGGATCGGGCTGGTCCTGCTGCTCGCCATGCTGGTAGTCTTTCGCTGGACTCCACCCCTCTTTTACGCCAACCTTTGGGAGAACCCTGCTGACCACCTGCACAAGGTCATCTGGCCCGCCCTCGTGTTGGCCTGGGGGTTTAGCTCCTACCTGGTCCGGGTGACCCGCTCCAGCGTCCTAGAGGTGCTCCGCCAAGACTACGTTCGGACCGCGAGGGCCAAAGGCCTGCGGGAGCAGATCGTTATCATTCGCCACGCTCTCCGCAACGCCTTGATCCCGGTGGTAACCCTGGGCGGACTGCAGCTCGGAGGGCTCCTGGGCGGGACCGTCATCTTGGAGGCGATCTTCTCCCTACCGGGCATCGGACAGGGCATCGTCATGTCCGCCGCGACACGCGACTATCCCGTCATCCAGAGCTTGACGATGTTGCTGGTCTTCGTCCAAGTGACCCTGAACCTCATCGTCGACGTCAGTTACGTATTCGTCGATCCCCGAATCAGCTACAGCTAGGATGCGAAGCCAGATCGCTGCGGCCCCTCCTCTCGAAGCAGCGGTCCTTCGCGGCCCCCGACAGTCCTGGCTGGCCAAGACCTTCGCCTTTGCCCGGAAATACCCTCTCGGCGCGTTCGGAGCACTGGTCCTGATTCTGCTGCTCTTCGTCGCCGTCTTCGCCAATCAAGTTGCCACTCACGACCCGCTCACCCAGGACCTGACGAACCGGTTGAAGGCCCCTTCGGGGAACTTCTTGCTGGGGACCGACAGCTTAGGACGCGACGCGTTTAGCCGCATCGTCTACGGGGCCCGCATCTCCCTCTACGTGGGCCTCGTCTCGGTCATCCTGGGGTCCGTAGCCGGCGTGCCCCTGGGCGTTGCTTCCGCGTACTTCGGCGGCGGGTTTGACCTGCTGGTCCAGCGTCTTGTCGACACGTTCATGGGAATCCCGGGATTGGTTATCGCCATGTTGATGGTCGTGGCCCTGGGCGCGTCCCTGCACAATGTGACCCTCGCCATCGCGCTCTCGCTGTTCCCTCGTATGATCCGCCTGTCCCGTTCGGCGGCGCTCTCAGTCAAGGAGGAGGTCTACGTGCAGGCAGCGGAAGCCATGGGAGCGACCCGCTGGCGGATTATGGTCCGTCATATCCTGCCTAACACCCTCGCACCGGCCTTCGTTTTGGCGACAGGTTACCTGGGAACCGCCATTGTCTCGGAAGCGAGCCTCAGTTTCCTCGGCTTGGGGGTCCCGCCGCCGCATCCCTCCTGGGGCAGTATCCTGGAACTCGGCGCCCGGGGTCACCTGGAGTCTGCGCCCTGGCTTGCCATCTTTCCCGGCGTCGCGCTCTCCATCGCGGTCTTTGCCTTTTCCTTTCTCGGGGACGCTTTGCGCGACGCATTCGACCCCCGCCTCAGAGGAGCGTAGCATCGTGCGTCGTTACCGCAACGCTCCCTGATCTTATCGAAGCGCTTTGCGGTTATCGTAGGAGGTGAGAGATGAGACTGCATCCTTTTAGCGCCATCGTCCTCGGGGCCCTGCTCGGTTCTGCAGTGGCTTGCGGGACCGCGGCGCAACCACAGGAAGGGCTGTCTGCATCGCCGGGTGGCGACGCGGAGCCCCGCCGGGGGGGTGTGATGGTCCTGGCCCAGCGAGGGGATCCGCCGTCGGCCTGGGACTACATGCGGACCAACACCAACGACCTGCCCCACATGGCGAACGCCATGTTCGGGACCACCAACCTCATCAAGTCCTGCCGCGAGGACGTCTACAAGATCTGTCCAAACCTCGCGGAGAGCTGGCAGGCGAGCAGCGACTTCACCCAGTGGACCTTCAAAGTCCGCGACGGCGTTACGTGGCATGACGGGACACGTTTCTCTCCTGAGGACGTCAAGTTCTGGATGGAACTGGCCTTCTCCGGCGCCTCAGTCCAAGGCAAGAACCGCCTTCCCGCCATCAACAAGGCCAACCTGGGGGACCTGAAGTCGGTGGAGGTCCTGGATGGGAATCGGGTCCGAGTGACCCTTGGCCGGCCCACCGTCACCTACCTTGACATTCTGAACGAGCCCCGCGTCGTGCCTGCGCACCCAAAGCACCTCATGGAGCAGCGCATCGCGCAAGGGGATGTCAACGTTGGGCCACAAGACGTCGGCTGGATCGGCACCGGTCCCTTCAAAATGCAGTCTTATGAGAAGGGGGTGGGCGGCAGGCTGCGGCGCTACGACGGCTACTGGGAGAAGGACCCCCAGGGGCGTCAGCTGCCCTTCCTCGAGGGAATAGACTTCGCCATAGTCCGGGACCCATCGGCCATGGACGCCGCGTTCCGCGTGGGCAGGTTGGATGGAGGTGCCAGAGGGGTACCCTACTACATGACCCCGGAGCGGAAAGAAGCATACGTCCGTGATCTGGGCGATAAAGTCTGGTTTGCGGAAATCGGCAACCCCGCCAGCATGTTCGATTTCAACGTCATCAATCCTGGCCCGCTCCAGGATCTGCGGGTCCGCAAGGCGATCGCGCTCTGGCTCGATAAGCAGGCGAGCATGCTCGCCCTCCACGGGGGTTTTGCCTACCTCGCCACCTATCTGGACCCTCGCAACCCCTTCACAAGCCCGGACTTCAAGAGCTGGCCTGGCTTCAATCCTGACCCGGCTGCGCGCCAGGCAGACCGGACAGAGGCGCGCCGGCTACTGACGGAAGCCGGGTACCCAAACGGCTTCAAGATAAGCTTCCTGATCCCTCAGCGGTGGGCCAGCTACGGAGAGTTTTTCCACGAACAACTCCGTGGTCTTGGCATCGAGCTGGAGCTGAAGATCCTCGACGAGGCGGCCTATAACGGGGCCCGGCTCACCAAGGACTACGACACGCAGTACGGGGGTATCTCCGGTGGGGGCCTCATCCCTGAAGCCGGCGAGGTGGACCTGACCACCTTCACCATCAGCAAAGGCAACGCGGCCATCAAGCACGAAGACCAAAAGATCGCCGATTTCTTCGCCCGCCTCAACCGCGCCACCAAGCTCGAGGAACGGGTCGAGACCTGGCGGGCCCTGGAGCGCTACATCATCGTGGAGCAGGTCTACGCAGTGCCCATGTCTGGCTCCTTCAATGTTGTCCCCTATCGCTCTCACGTGAAAGGGCAGCCCATCCCACCCGAACGGATCCTGGAGTACCTGGACTTCGCGACGGCGTGGCTCGATAAGTAGGAACTCAGCATGCAGAAGCTCCATCTTGAAGACCTCGCCGTCTGGGCAAAGCAGTACGGCGTCGACCTCCCTCCGGCGGACCTGGAACGGATTGGGTCCCTCGCCGCCCAGTACCTGGAACGTCTGCACGCCCTTCGCCAGTTGGACCTCGAGGGAGAACCGCTGCTCTCGCCGCGCTGGGTGCCGGAAACGGAGGCAACCCCATGAGCGACCGTGACCAGGATCTCTGCTTTTTGAGTATCGCAGAAGCCGCCAGGCGCATCGCCAGGCGCGAGCTTTCCCCGGTGGAGCTGACTCAGGCCTTCCTGCGCCGTATCGAGGCCCTGGACCAGGAGCTGCGCGCGTTCCGGACTCTCCTCCCCGAAGCCGCGCTCTTGGAGGCCCGCGGGGCGGAAGCCGAGATCGCGGCTGGGCGCTACAAGGGCCCCCTTCATGGCATTCCCGTAGCCCATAAGGAGCAGTTCGACCTCCAGGGGCACGCCAACCCCGCACGGACCTGGGACCCCGACGCCGCGGTGCCCTCCGAAGACGCGGCCGCTATCCGCCGCTTGAAGGAAGCCGGCGCGGTGAACCTGGGGACGCTGGCCATGGGTGGCGGCGGCGAGGGCGCGCCCCGCAACCCTTGGAACCCGGACCACATCACCGGCGGGTCCAGCAGCGGATCTGGCGCCGCGGTGGCAGCGGGATGGAGCGTCCTCGTTGCGGGCGGTCGCGCGCT
>CAZPYZ010000332.1:0-2212 GCA_964590215.1 uncultured Dehalococcoidia bacterium
GCGAAGAAGGCGCTGGTAAAGGGCAGGAGGAACCACTGAAGGTGGGTGACGGGGATGAACCAGCGCTTGTACCCCTGCGGCGGCCGCGGCCGAAGGAGAGCGTCCAATCCAATGATGATGAGGCCTGGCCCCAGGCAGGCTGTCATGAGGATACTGACCAAGCTGTCATGGCCGGCAACGGGGGTGAGCTGCTTCAAGGAGGCGGCCAAGGAGACGGGAACCATGCCCCCGAGGGTCAAGATGAACCAGTGGGTGGACCACACTAGGTGGTTCTCAATCAAGGTCCACAGTCTCATCAATCGGGACCAAAGGGGGATCTCCGGATGCAGCAGGACCTCTCGGGCCGCGTACGCCACGTCGTCCACGCCCCAAGCGTGACGCTTCGCCTGCTTGTATCGCTGCACCAGCGATGACCAATACCCGCCCGCGTGAACGGCGTCGGACCCCACCGGCAAGTACACCGGTTCAGTATCCACCTGGCCTCCAAGATGAAAGTAGCACTTCAGGAACATGTGCCAGTCTTCCGGGATCACGTCCGCGTCCCAGTACTCCACGTCATGGGCCATTTGCAGGCTCAGGGAATACGTAGACTGGGGGAAGGCGTGCCGGTGGCCCCTACCCAACTCCGCAAGGAAGTTGACGCTGGAGAGGACAGCCACTAACCGGATCGGCATAGGCACGTCCCAGATGTTGTTGTACTGGAAGACGGGCGCCTGCCAGAAGCGCCGATGCCGCTTGGGATCGGTGCAGAATTTAAACGTAAGGCAGGCGAAGAACCGGGGATGGAACAAGGAGTCCGCATCGCAACTGGTCACTGTGATATTCGCGAGATCGTAGCCCAGTTCGTCGACCAGGCAGCGCTTGGCTTCTCGCGCGGCCCACGCTTCGTTGGAGGATTTCCCGGCTACCTCTCCAGCGAGGTTGGCCGGGTGGACAGTGGCGAAGATATGGGCGAAACTCTCGGCATACTCCTCCAGCAGCGCGGCTGCCTTCTCCTCCGCCTCCGCCTCCCTCGCCTCCATGGCTAGAACAACACTTATTTGCCGGGAGGCATCGTCCTGGGCGGCCAACCGATCCAGGGTGCGGCGAAGCTTGGCTGGACGCTCCTTATAGTTGGGGATGATCACCAGGTGATGGACGTCGTCCCAGGAAACGAGAACCTTGCCGTCGTCTAAGGCTTTCTGGTACTCGGCCCGCCAGTCCACCTTATCTGCGGCCTTCACCCGCAGGTATCCTTGGATGCCGTGAAACGCAGCGCCGAAGGCGCGAAGAAACCAGTACAGATTGAAGGCCAGAACTGCCAGCGCTAGGGGTGTGGGGAAAAGCAGGGCTCCCCAGACGAGTGAGGTAATGGCGAGCCACGTCAGTACCCCAGGAGCGGATTCAAGAGTGCGTCGAAACCCCCGATACCGCCGCGCCAGGAATCGCGCGCCCCAAGAGGTTTGCTCAACGCCGGCGGGACGTTGGACTTCCTGCAGGGTTGGAGCCCGGAGGGGGGCTCCGGTTCGGAAGGACAGCGCCTGGCCCGCGACCATGCGATGCGGCCGAACGGCTGGGATCTCTTCCGAAGAGGCAAAACTCGAATCCATCGAATCTCTTAAGGCTCCGACGCGGCGGGGGCTTGTGTGCGCCGTTGTACCAGGGTCCTGCTGTTTACATAGATTTCGGCGTTGTCAAGGCGGAGAAGCCGTGTGTAGTTGTTCTCGAGTTCGGCCTTCAGGTCCGGGAAGAGCGGTTTGTTGACCGTCCACACGACGTAGGTCGGCCTGTTCGTTCGCAGCGACTCGACCACCCGCCGCAGCCCGCCCGGCATCTCGTAGGCGTAGTAGGAGATGGAGTAGGGGGACCCGAGGCGGAGGCCGGACAGCGGGTAAATCCAGGGCTCCTCACCCCAGACGACGAGGTAGTCGTCGGGTTTGGCGTGCGTCTCCAGGAACTCCGCCACCGCCAGGTTGCGGTTCACCCGGCGGTCGAAGAAGTCGTTGTATGCGGCCTCATTGCGAAGCCCCAGGGAGTGGGCTACGAAGTTCTCGTAGTAGCCGGTGATCCTCCAGGGATTCAATCGGGGAGGCCAAGGGTTGTAGATTGCGACCAACAGGACGGCTGCCGCACCCGCCGCACCGTATACCGGCGCCCACTGCAGGCGCGACAAGGGGGGCAGCCATTCCGCGCGGCAGCCGTACACCAGTCCACCTATCAAGAGGGAGAGCGG
>CAZPYZ010000332.1:2312-4182 GCA_964590215.1 uncultured Dehalococcoidia bacterium
CGCAGCAGGACCAAAAGGCCAGCAGCCAATTCCACCGCGGCGATCTGTTTGATAAGGAACGCCAAGCCAAAGACAAGCCCAGCTCCGAAGGGTCGGGCTCGCAGCAGGAGGTACATTCCTGCAGCGCTGGGGAGCATCATGAAGATCTCAGAGTTGGCGACGTTTCCTTCCAGGATGAACAGGCTGCACAGCAGACCCAGGAGGGTTACCGCGAGCAAACCTGCCTTCTCGGTCCACAGCTGCCGTGCGATGAAGTACAGGATCACTTGGGTGCTCAGGAGGAAGGCGGTCGCGGTCAGTTTGACAAATGCCACGCTGTAGTCGGAGGTGGCGAGCATGACGGCATACAGCCAGTAAAGGCCCGGCGGCCGGTTGTCTAGTACGTCTCGATAGAGGGTGTCGCCCTCGAGCAGGGCGTGGCCGATGGCCGCGTAAATTCCTTCGTCGTCGTACCAGGGGGGTTCGAAAAGGGTGGGGAGCCGCAGGACCACCGTGGCCAGCAGGGGAATCGCAAGCCTGCCGTATTCGGTGCTCCAAAACCGAGGTAGCTTCATAGCCTGGCTGCCGGCCTCGCGGTGCGGTTCCTTAACCTGCCCCTTCCCCGGGGAGCGGAGCAAGCCGAACAAAAAGAAAGGACTCACCTTACTTAAAAGATGGCCTTTCACACGCCTCCGAGGTTAGCTGTCGGGTTAGGGCTGAAAGGTACCCTTCTCACCAGCCTCCCCTCTGTGGGGCTGCGATGAGATTCACCCCCCGAGTACTGGTTCCCCCGGTCCGCGCTAGCGGATTCGGCAGCGGCTCTTCAATTGTCAACGCTAGTGTAGGAAAGAAGCAGTCGTCAGTCAATCACTCATGGTGGGCAAATTCCACTAGATGCGGGCTAGTGTAGTACAATCGCCGGTGCTTTCGAGGTAGGTGGCGCGACAGCGATGGGAGGTCGGGGCGACACTCGCCCTCCCCCCGGTAGGCGACTTTCATTCGGGAGGCCCCATGGACGAGTTAGAGCAGGTTAAACATGACGTTGCCGTCGGCAATCGAGTCCTCGCGGAGTTGGGCCTCGCATCGGGTCTGCGGGCCTCTCTGGGCCATGCCAGCATGCGGATTCCAGGAGACCCAGGCAAATTCGTGGTGAAGGGGCGCGGTTACCGCATTGACGTGTTGTCACGCATGCGACCCGAGGACATGGTGACCTGTGACCTGGAAGGGAACTGGGTGGATGGGCCGCCGGGATCCCTTCAGTGTGGTGAGGTGAAGATCCACTCCTGCATTTACAAGGCCCGGCCGGACGTGCAGTCCGTGGTGCACGTCCACCCGAAGTTCACCGTCCTGCTCAGCGTCCTCGGCAAGCCGTTCCGTCCTCTGGCCCAAGAAGGCTGCACCATGTTCAACCGCCCTTTGCCCTTATACCCGTGGACCAAGGTGGTCACGACGGAAGCGGAGGGCCAGGAGGTGGCGAAACTGCTGGCGGATGGGGACATCGTGCTGCTCTTCGGGCACGGAGCGGTGACCACTGGGACCAGCGTCGAGCAGTCGGTGACCCGAATGGCCCAGCTAGAGCACCAGGCGGAGTACAACTACATGGCCTACGCGGCGGCAGGAAAGGACCATCCCTACATCCCCGACCACCTGGTCGATGAGATCAGGAACCGCCGCCCAGAACCACCCCACTTTCAGAGACGCATCGACCAGGTGGGTCCCGCCAAATACTCAGGCATCTGGTATTACTACGCCGAAGTGGTGTCGGGGGATATGTGAAGGCGGGAAGTAAGGAAATAAGGAAGTGAGGAAGTTAGGGTGAGAACGCCCTTACTTCCTCATTTCCTTACTTCCTAACTTGCTGGGGAAGCGACATGATCCTCATCCCAGGTGG
>CAZPYZ010000332.1:4192-5477 GCA_964590215.1 uncultured Dehalococcoidia bacterium
CATCACCTTGCAGGAGGTTCCGCGATGATCCTGGTTACGGGGGGGCTGGGTTTCATCGGGCTCCACACGGCGCGGGCGATGTTGGACGCGGGAGAGAGCGTCGTCCTTACCCGCTATCGATCCGCCCGTGTTCCAGAGTTCCTGAAGGAGGAGGTCGGCAAGCGGGTCTTCATCGAGCCCGTGGATCTGAACAGCCCCTACCTGGTCATTGACGCCATCCGGAAACACCACGTCACCGCGATCTGCGACTTGTTTGTGCCCCGTCGAGGCACCTTACCGCCGGGCGAGGACTACCGGGTGAAGATGGAGGGCTTCCTGCACGTGCTGGAGGCGGCAAGGCTTTGCGGCGTTGAGCGTGTGTCTCACGCCAGCTCCGTAGCTGTCTATGGCAGTATCCTGGAGGGTCCCTATCGGGAAGACATGCCGCTCCCCATGACCTCACGGAGCGAGACGGAGGCATTCAAGAAAGCAGAGGAAGTCCTCGGCAGCTACTATGCGGATGAGGCAGGGCTAGCCATCGTCTTCCTTCGTATCGGCAACATCTACGGCCCCCTCTACCAGCGAGAAAACCGGCATAATACCCGGATGATCAGGGCAGCGATGACGGGCACACCAGCCACCTGGGAGGGAATCCCCGGCGGGCCCCCGTATGAGCTGGACCAGGGGGATGCCCTCTATGTGAAGGATTGCGGGCGCGCGATCCAGGTGCTGACGATGGCTCGCAAGCTGCCAGGCCGGGCCTACAACATCAGCGGAGGCCGCGCGGTCAGCTACAAGGAGCAAGCGGAGGCCGTCCGGCGGGTCTATCCCGACGCCGTCATCGAGCTACTGCCGGGAAGGCCGCCTCACGGTCGTTCTTACGTTGGCATGGACATCACGCGCATCAAACAAGATGCTGGCTGGGAGCCCCAGTACGACATCTACCGCGGGATGGCCGAGTGGATGGAGTGGCTGAAGAAGTACCCGGAGTAGGTCCGGGTTCCAAAGTCCAAGGTCCAAGGCAGGCTGACTCCACTTTGCCCTTTGGACTTTGGACCCGGAGGAGGGTGCGGTGGGGGCGGATCTAGCCGGGAAGGTCGCCATCGTCACTGGCGCAAGCCAGGGCATAGGCCGGGGGGCCGCGATCGCGCTCGCTCGGGCCGGGGCGAAGGTCGCAATTGCTGCCCGCACGAAAGGCCGGATCGAGGCCGTAGCGCGGGAGATCGAGGAGACGGGTGGAAGCGCCCTCGCCGTTCCCACAGACGTTGCGGACTCCCGCCAGGTCGATCACCTCGTTCAGCGCACT
>CAZPYZ010000333.1:0-3117 GCA_964590215.1 uncultured Dehalococcoidia bacterium
AGCCCCAGTGTCACCGGCTTTCCGGTCGTGCTTCTAGCCCGGGCTTTAGTCCGCCCAGGTGCGGTCAGGGCAGCAGCATCGCCGGCGTCAGCACCACGTCCGGGAATGCCAACGGGCTGACCGGCTCATCCCCCCGCAGCTCTTGCGTATCTCGGTAACCGTCCGGCGACGGGTCCCGAAACACCATCAGCGACCGCCGGGGGAGGTTCTCGACCCAGTACTCGGGAATGTTCGCCTGGGCGTAGAGCAGGGCCTTCTCCTGGATGTCGTACCGGACCGAGGTCTTCGCAACCTCGATCAGAAGCAAGACATCCTCCGGGCCTGGATGTCCGCCGCGGTAAAAGTCATCTCGCCAGCGAAGCAGCACCAGGTCGGGCAGCGGCTCGGAGTGGCTACTCAGCCGGACTGGACCCTGGACCTGGACGATTGCCCGACCTCCGAGCGTCTGAGCGAAGAGATAGTTGCCCTTGCTGACGTCTGCATTGTGTTCCGGCCCGATGGGCGGCATCTGGATGACGTCTCCTTCGATAAGCTCGACGCGGTCGTCCTCACCGAAGATGCCCGCATCCGCCATGCGGTAGTACTCATCGACGTTGAACCGGTAGCGCTTGGCGTGCTTTACCGTGAGGGCCATTGGATTACGTCCTCGATCGCAGACGTCACGCCCCCATTTTGGGCGCGGCGGCCCCGGTTGGGAACACCAGAGACTTGATCACCACCGGCACCGCGCCCGAGGTCGGGATGATCTCCCCGATGTCCACGTAGTCGAACTCCCGCAGCTCCACCCCATCGATGGAGATGACCGGCGTCTCAAGACGAAGCTCCTGCTTCAAGTGAATCCCCAACAGGCCCCCGACGTCGCCGTCGAACACGAGCACGATAGGATGCCCCTTGGCAGTGTGCTCTTTCATCCCTGCCACGATGCCCCGGGAGAAGGAATCGATGCGCTGGTACGTCGCCGACCCCTCCCACTTGAGGGCAACGGCGACCGCTGACTCCGCGGCCGTCTGGTCCAGCCGGTGTAAAGCCGTAGCGAGGGCCCGCTCTACCTCGGGCGGGTCGATCTCCTCCCCAAACACGAAGTGGGGTGCGACGGCGGGGATGTTTCTGACGGGAACCACCTCTATGGGTGACAGGAAGATGGTGCTCCCGCTCACCTGCACGGTGTATTGTGAGGCGCCGATGACCGTGGCCCGGATCCCCGCCTCCGGCTCCAGCACCTTCACCCCCGCGCCCTGTAGCTTGTTTCGAATGGCCTCCCCCAGCAGCGGCCCGAGATCCCCGAAACTGTTGCGCTCCCGTCCGTAGATGAACTCCGAGACGCCGCCGGAGAAACAGAAGGCGT
This sequence comes from uncultured Dehalococcoidia bacterium, assembly GCA_964590215.1. GTDB lineage: Bacteria > Chloroflexota > Dehalococcoidia > SHYD01 > SHYD01 > CAZPYZ01. The sequence continues at coordinate 1,346 of CAZPYZ010000333.1, forward strand.
CTGCCTTGCCGGCCAGGCTGAGGTGCGGGGTGCGCATCAACTCCTGCGCGCTGGAGGCCAGGGCGGGCTTGCTGATGATCTCCAGCAACTGGTCGGCCATGTAGCCCGCCATCCGGCCCATCTGCTCCCTGGTGATGCTGCCACCGATCCTGAGGTCGAGGCCCAGGCTCTTCCCGATGCGCTGGCCGGACTCCTCCAGCCGGGTGATGGTCCCGCTCTCGTCCGCCACCACCAGCCGGGCGCCGATGTCCGCGGCCGCGACCTCGAGCACCTTCCCGCCCTGGCAACTGGCCAGCTTGGTGGTGCCACCCCCGACGTCCACGTTGAGGACGGTTGCGTGGCCGTCGGCGGAGAGGGCCGCCGCGCCGGAGCCTAGGGCGGCCATGGTAGATTCCAGGTTGTCACCAGCGCTCACCGCCACGAACTTGCCGGTTTCCTGGGCGAAGAGCTCTGCGATGGCTCGGGAGTTTTCCCGCAGCAGGGCCACGCCCGTCAGGATGAGCGCCCCGGTGTCGATCTCTTCCCGCTGCAGGCCGGCAAGCTGGTACTGCCGGTCGATGAACCGCCCCAAGGCATCACCGTCGATGGTCGTGCCCTCGTCCTTATAGGGCGTCAGCAGGATGTCCGACTGCCCCAGCACCGTCCGCTCCACGGTGACGTAGCGGTTCTGCACCCGTTCCAGGACCAGGCGCGAGAAGATGAGGTGGGAGGTGGAGGAGCCGATGTCCACGCCGACGCTGGTCAGCTCCAGCCGGTCCTCTTCCCCGATCTCGCGACCCGGTGCAGTGAATCGAAACTCTTCGGCCACAGTCATCTCCCTCGCAAAGAATCCCTCTCAAAAAAATCCCCTCTCCCTCTGGGAGAGGGTTAGGGTGAGGGCATCGGGCGCTGATTATAGCACGGAGCCCCCGTCGCTGTAGTGTGATATGGTTAGCCATATGAAAACGACCATTGATATTGCGGACGCTCTTTTCGCCCAGGCAAAGCGCTTTGCCAGCGAACAGAACCGGACCTTGAGAGACCTTGTCGAGGATGGCCTCCGACGGGTCCTCGCCGATCAGCCGCCCGAGAAGCCCTTCAAGTGGAAGAATCATCCCTTCAAAGGCCGCGGCCTCCAGCCGGGCCAGCGCGAAGGGGATTGGGAACAGCTACGCGACCTCATCTATCCTAGCGGGCCAAATGACCGCGGTTGATGCGAATATCCTGGTCTACTCGCAGCGAATGGACTCGCCCTGGTACCGCCAAGCGGAGGACGCTATCCGGGAGCTCGCAGAAAGCCGTACCCCCTGGGCGATCCCCTGGCCCTGCGTCTACGAGTTCCTGAACACGGTTACGCATCCCCGCCGGTACGAGCCGCCGACTCCCGTACCCATGGCGTTAACAGTGGTCGAATCCTGGCTGGCCAGTCCCAGCCTTGTCCTTCTGTCCGAACCGATGGGCTTTTTCGCGACCCTGCGTGATGTCATTCGATCAACCCGGGTCGCGGGTCCGGCAGTCCACGACGCCCGTATCGCCGCCCTCTGCCACTACCACGGCGTGGACAAACTCTATACCGTCGACCGGGATTTCAGCCGTTTCGCCAGATACGTCCGGGTCGAAAACCCCCTCGTTGCTCCAAGGGGCTGATCTCCGCAGGCCCTTCTCACGGCCCCTGTAATCCGCCGTCAATCTGTAGGGGGCGACCTGTGTGCGCGCCCAGGGCAGCCCCAGGTCTGCCCCACATGGTGCGGGAAGGGGATTGCAGATGGGGAATTAAGGGCCCGCCTGCCTTC
>CAZPYZ010000333.1:3217-5463 GCA_964590215.1 uncultured Dehalococcoidia bacterium
CCACATGGTGCGGGAAGGGGATTGCAGATGGGGAATTAAGGGCCCGCCTGCCTTCCGCCGTCCGCCTACGGCGCCCCCAGCGTCTTGAAGGTCCAGACGTCGGACCACTCCACCGGCGTCCCATCCCCTTGGACCCGGGGCCGCACCCGCCAGTAGTAGATGGTCGCCGCCTCCAGGGGAAACTGCTCGGGGATGCGATAGGTGTTCGGGGGCGTAGTGGCGCCACCGTGGCGCAGCTCCCAGTAGAGGAACGCGCCAGACCCGAACTTCGGGTCCTTGGAGATTTGCACCTCGTAGTAGAAGATGTGCTTGAACCCATTCTCCCAGGCGATGGTGGGAGTCAGACTTGGCACCTCGCCCCCCACCGCCGGCCCTGTGGGACGGATGAAGAGGCTGGTGGTGCTGGCCGTCTTGAAGGTATCGCTGGCCCATCCGCTCCAGCCTGGATCGTTCTCAGCCAGCCCCGTGGCCGCAGTCGCGGTGCGCACCCGCCAGGTGTAGGTCATCCCCGGCAGCATCACGTAGGGGCCCGTACCAAAGGCCGGCGCCTGCACCTGGTAGCTGCTCTCCGCGTTGCGAATCAGGTTGATCCCCGGCCCATCGTTATTGAACGGGATGACCTGTATCTGGTACTGCGTCGTTCCGGCCGGGTTCCGCCACTCAAGGAGCGGGGCCAGGTCGTTGCTGACGAACTCAGCGGGCGGGGAGGTGAGCGCGGGTTTCGGCAGCTCCACGATGAGCGAGAACAACCCGGTGACCTGCGCCGGCGCCGTCACCGTCCCGGCGGCGGCGCTGCCCTTCAGGTCGGTCCAGCGCTGGGCGGTGGGGTCATAGTGCATGAGCTTGATGCCTGACGGGCTCCCGCCTGCCAGCGTGACGTCGCTGGCTGCGTAAGGCACCGTCATCGTGACCGGCTTGGTCAGCGTCACCGGGCCGGACGGGCCGGTGAGCGTAAAGCTGAATGCCACCGAGCCGAACGCCATCCCTTCCGGCACCGGCGCGGACGCTACCGCCGCCACGGTCGTGCTCCCCGAGGGAGTGAGGAGGACCCCCTCAATCGAGGCGGTGATCGGTCCCGCCTCGCTGACGGAACCACCCGGGATGGTCACCTGGACGCCGCCTGCGGAGACCTTGCCGCCCGCGCTGGCGTCGAAGGTCTGGGTGGGAGGTGCAGCTCCGGGAGTCACGGCCCCACCGGGACCACCGCCACCGGGGGACGGCGCCGAGATCGGGGCGCTCACACCCGCGCTCTGCACCGTGATCACGCTGAACTTGCTGAGGTGGTCCAGGGAGCATTGAGCGCCGTTGACGCCCCCGGCCGTGTAGAAAGCACAGGAGGTCGTCACCACCCAGGTGGTCCCGTTCCAGAAGGCGACGTTAGCGCCGGAGGGGACGGGCTCGAACTGGACCTCCACGGGGCATTGGAACTGGGTGATCGCCGTCCCCGTCGTGTCGTTAGTGACCGAGAAGTCCACCGCCGCCGGCACTCCGCCCACGGTAATGGCGGGCCGGTAGGTGGCCGTGGCCGCTGCGTCGGTGGTCACTTTGAGGGCGAGCGTGATAGCGTCCTGGCCGCTGCCCGCGCAGCCCGGCGGCACCCGCAGCAGGAAGAGGCTGCTGCTGGTGTCCTGCACCTGGCCGCCTTCGTTGTTTTTCCCCTTGCTGCTCTTGGGATCCTTGGTGCCCACCGGCTTCATGTTTACGTTGAGGTTCTTTACGTCCGCGCTGACCGGGATCGGTAGCGCCTGCCCGCTGGTGATTGTGTCGAACACGAAGCCGTCGCCCACCGCGTCGATCTTGGTGATAGTGCTGGCCAGCGGGGCGCAGAACTGGCGCGGTGTCGGGTTGGGGAACTTCTCTTTGCAGTTGGGCCCCATTTCGCCCGTCACCACGCTCACGCTGGCGGCGGTGCTGTCGTCGCGAGTGTAGAAGAGGGTCACCGTCACCTTGACGTCGGACGGCATCCCGCTGACCTCGCCGTCCACCGTCGGCTTTCCCTGCTCCGAGGGCAGGATGATGGTGGGCACGGTGGTGGCGCCGGAGACCGTTGCCGTCTTGGAGGCGGACACGAAGCCGACCAGGCTCGCGCTGAAGGTGTAGGTCCCGGGCTCCAGGGTGAAGCTGTAGTTGCCTGAGCCGTCAGTGGTGGTGCTGAAGGCTTTGGTGCCGCTCAGCGCTTCCACCGTCGCGAGCCCCAGGCCCGTGCCCTGGCTATCGGTGACCTTCCCGGTGACCGCGTGGGCCAC
>CAZPYZ010000334.1:0-5439 GCA_964590215.1 uncultured Dehalococcoidia bacterium
ACGTCGGCGGCATGAGCGGCGATCTTGTAGGCGATGACCCCCGCCTTGACGTCTTCCTTGTCGGGCAGTCCCAAGTGCTCCTTTGGCGTTACGTAGCAGAGCATGGCCGTGCCATACCAACCGATCATGGCGGCACCGATGGCCGAGGTGATGTGGTCGTAGCCAGGAGCGATATCTGTCGTCAGCGGCCCCAGAGTATAGAAGGGCGCCTCGTGGCACAGTTCCAACTGCAGGTCCATGTTCTCCTTGATCTTGTGCATCGGCACATGGCCGGGGCCTTCGATCATCACCTGCACGTCATACTCCCAGGCGATCTTGGTCAGCTCACCCAGGGTTTTTAGCTCCGAAAGCTGAGCCTCGTCGTTGGCGTCGGCGATGGACCCCGGACGGAGGCCGTCGCCCAGGGAGAAGGCCACGTCATAGGCCTTCATGATCTCGCATAGCTCCCGGAAGTGGGTGTAAAGGAAGTTCTCCTGGTGGTGGGCCAGGCACCACCCAGCCATGATAGACCCGCCTCGCGAGACGATGCCCGTCACCCGCTTCGCCGTGAGGGGCACGTAACGCAGCAGTACCCCGGCGTGGACCGTAAAGTAGTCCACCCCTTGCTCGCACTGCTCGATGATAGTGTCCCGGTAGACCTCCCATGACAGGTCCTCCACCTTTCCCTTCACCTTTTCCAAGGCCTGGTAGATGGGCACCGTGCCGATGGGCACCGGCGAGTTGCGGATGATCCACTCCCGGGTGGTGTGGATATTGCGGCCAGTGGAGAGGTCCATGACGGTATCCGACCCCCAGTGGGTGGCCCACACCATCTTCTCCACCTCTTCTTCGATAGAGGAGGCCACCGCGGAGTTGCCAATATTGGCGTTGATCTTCACCAGGAAGTTGCGGCCGATGATCATCGGTTCGCTCTCCGGGTGATTCACGTTGGACGGAATGATCGCCCGGCCCCGCGCCACCTCGCTCCGCACAAACTCCGGATCCATCCCCTCCCGGATGGCGATGTACTCCATCTCCGGGGTGATGATGCCCTGTCGAGCGTAGTGGAGCTGGGTCACCGCACGTCCGTCGATGCCCCGCAAGGGCCGCCGCTGCAGTCCCGGGAAGACCGCGTCCAGGTTCCGGTGGCCATTCCTGCCATCGTCGCTGGGCACCACGGGGCGCCCCTCGTACCCTTCCACGTCTCCCCGGGCCAGAAGCCACGGGCGCCGCAGCGCTGGGAGCCCCTCACGCACGTCCAGGGTCGCATCCGCATCCGTGTAGGGGCCGCTGGTGTCATAGACCCGAAGGGGCGGGTTCTCTTCATCACTGTGACGCCCGCGGGTAGGCGACAGCGCGATCTCCCGAAAGGGCACCCGCACGCCCGGCGTCGAGCCTTCGACGTACACCTTGCGGCTCGCGGGAAAGGCCGGGATACTCTCGCTCACCCCTGAGCGTTCAAGAATCTGGGTCATATTGCCTCCTGCTTCGGCTCTTCCTCCAATAGAACGGGCCGGGAGCTCCGTTGCGGGTAGCCCTCGGCCCATGTGCTACAACCGCTTCCCTACGCTCGCATTACCGAGATCAGGTCCCTGGGGTCGCCCGCCGAGTGTATTTCCATACCTCGGGTGGGCTCTCAGCCGTTGCCAGCTCCCCCAGCGGTCTCCTATTCGATTACCGTCATTTTACCCCAAGCGTCAATAGGCTATACTTAAACCTGACTAAAAGAGTCATATTTGAGGAGAGCACCTCCATGACCACCTCCACGCTGCAGCAGCTTGCCGCCCGCAGGTGCGAGCCCTGCAAAGGCGATATTCCTCCCATGCATCCAGCCGATGTGGTGGACTGGCTCCTGTACGTGCCCGGCTGGGAACAGTGTGACGGCTACCGGAAGATCACCAAGGGCTATCGGTTCGACGACTTCGCGGCGGCGCTCTCCTTCGTGAACGCGCTTGGCGGCATCGCAGAGGAGGAGGGCCATCACCCGGACCTGGCGTTTGGATGGGGATACGTCAATGTCACCTGGACGACCCACAAGATCAAGGGCCTCAGCGAGAACGACTTCATCATGGCAGCTCGAACCGACCAGCTGGCTGAGAAGGCTCCGGAGCGGAAACGATGAGGCGAAGTGCGGCCCCCGTTGATGTTGAGCATAGGGGAGACTCTCGCTGATGATAGCTACGATGGGGCACCACCCCCCAATCCGCCACCTCTCAGGCGAGCCAGGTGAACCTGAAGGCCGGAGCTAGCGTAGTACGTGGTGCGTAGGGAGTAGGGAACGGCTCCCACCTCCTCACCACTCCCTACGCACTACTCACAACGCAGCCTTGGGCAGACTAAAGAGCCTGCCCCGCCAGGGGTGGATTACGCCCCTGGGAGGGGTTGACCAGCCCCAACGACCCTGCTAGTCTAATTCTGACCAATCCAGTTAGGTTTTGACCCTCGGAAGGAGCGGCCAGTGAGGGTATCAGCAAGAGCAGAATATGGCGTCCGTGCGATGGTGCAACTGGCCAGGGCCCACGGCAGTGGCCCGGTCCCTCTTAGCCTGGTAGCGGAGCGAGAACGGATCTCTCAGGATTTCCTGGAGCAGTTGATGGTCACCCTCCGCCACAAGGGGCTTGTGCGAAGCGTCCGAGGCGTGCGCGGCGGGTATCTCCTTGCGATGGAGCCCGCGCACATCAGCGTCGGCGACATCATGACCGCCGTCGACGGGCCCTTCATTCCCATGCAGTGCCTCGATCCCTCCCACGATGCGACCTGCACCATGGGTATGACCGTTTTCGACTGCACTACCAGAGACGTATGGGCCCTCCTGCAAGAAAAGGTTATGGAGACCCTGAACGGCGTGAGCCTCGCGGACCTGTGCCACGCTCAGGGACAGCCGCTGCGGCATCGGGAACCTGTCCCTGTGGGAACACGAGCAGGCAGCCCTCACCTTCACCCTCTCCCTTGGGGAGAGGGAATCCAGGCAGGAAACTGAATGACTGATACCGACAAGATGATGAAGATCCACGGCCTCCGGGTCTCAGTCGAGGGCAAGGAGATCCTCAAGGGCGTGAACCTGGAAGTGAGGAAGGGCGAGGTCCATGCCCTCATGGGCCCCAATGGCTCTGGCAAGAGCACCCTCGCCAATACCCTCCTGGGCCACCCCAAGTATCAGGTGACCAGCGGCCACGTCTGGTTCAAGGGCCAGGACGTCCTGACCCTTCCCCCCGACGAGCGGGCCAAGCTGGGGTTCTTCCTGGCATTCCAGTACCCCATGGAGATTCCCGGCATCCGCCTGAACAATTTCCTGCGCCTAGCTCTCAAGGCGCGGCGTGGAACGGAAGTCACACCCATCGAGTCCTGGCGCATCATCCAGGCCAAGATGAACGATCTCCAGATGGATAAGTACTTCGCAGAGCGCTACCTGAACGAGGGGTTCTCGGGTGGAGAGAAGAAGCGAAACGAGGTGCTTCAGATGGCCGTGCTGGAGCCGGAGATGGCGATCCTCGACGAGACGGACTCAGGCCTCGACATCGACGCCCTCCGGATTGTCTCCGAGGGCATCAACAAACTCTCCGGCCCGGGCATGGGCATCCTGCTCATCACCCACTATCAGCGGATGTTGAGCTACATCGAGCCTGACTTCGTCCACGTCCTCGTGGACGGGCAGGTCGTCCGATCTGGCGGCAAAGAACTGGCCCTGGAGCTGGAAGCCAAGGGCTACGACCAATTCACGCAGCCCAACCCCACCCTGCAGGAAGTGAGGAATTGAGGAAATCAGGAAATACGGGCTGGGCAGCCCCTCATTTCCCTACTTCCTAACTTCCTTACTTCCCAAGAGGAGATGAAGCCATGACTACTGACAGAATGTCCACCAGCAGCCTGGGGACGATGCAGGAGAACTACCGTGAGCAGTATGGGTTCTCCGACGAAGAGGCGCCCGTTTTTCAGGCGAAGAAGGGCCTGAATCGCGAGGTGATCGAGGAGATCTCTCGCATGAAGGGGGAGCCCGAATGGATGCTCGAGTTCCGTCTCAAGGCCTACGACCAATTCCTCAAGAAGCCGATCCCTCAGTGGGGTGGCGACCTCTCCGGGATAGACTTCGAGGAGATCTACTACTACATCAAGCCCATGGACCGGCAGGGCGAGACCTGGGAGGACGTTCCCAGCTACATCAAGGAGACCTTCGACAAGTTGGGCATTCCTGAGGCGGAGAAGAAGTTCCTGGCCGGCGTCGGCGCCCAATACGACTCGGAGGTCGTCTACCATAGCCTGCGCGAAGACCTAGTAAAGCAGGGCGTCGTGTTCGTCGACACCGACACCGGACTGCGGGAGCACCCGGAGATCTTCAAGAAGTACTTTGGAACCCTCATTCCGCCCGCGGATAACAAATTCGCGGCCCTGAACAGCGCGGTCTGGAGCGGCGGCAGTTTCGTCTACGTGCCCAAGGGGGTCCACGTGGAGGTCCCGCTGCAGGCTTATTTCCGGATCAATGCCAAGAACGCAGGGCAGTTTGAACGGACCCTCATCGTGGCCGAGGAAGGGAGCTACGTCCACTACGTGGAGGGCTGTACCGCCCCCATCTACTCGAGCGACTCCCTGCACAGCGCGGTGGTGGAGATCTTCGTTCACAAGGGAGCCCGCGTTCGCTACACCACCATCCAGAACTGGGCCTACAACGTGTACAACCTGGTGACCAAGCGAGCCGCCGCCTACCAGGACGCGATCATGGAGTGGGTGGATGGGAACTTGGGGAGCAAGCTCACCATGAAGTATCCGTCCATCTACCTGATGGAGCCGGGGGCCCGGGGGGAGGTGCTTTCCGTGGCCTTCGCGGGCAACGGACAGCACCAGGATGCTGGGGGGAAGGTCGTCCATGTTGCCCCCAACACCTCTTCGACCATCATCTCCAAGTCCATCTCCAAGGGCGAGGGACGCACCAGCTACCGGGGCCTAGTCAAGGTGTACCCCGGCGCCAAGGAGGTGAAGTCCTTCGTCCGCTGCGACGCCCTCATTCTGGACGAGGGGGCGCGTTCGGACACTTATCCGACCATGGAGATCGACGAGGAGGGCGTGACTATCGGGCACGAGGCCACGGTGAGCCGGCTCAACGAAGAGCAGCTTTTCTACCTCCAGAGCCGGGGGCTCACCGAGACCGAGGCTGCCAGCCTCATCGTCAACGGGTTCATCGAGCCCATCGTCAAAGAGCTGCCCATGGAGTACGCCGTCGAGCTGAACCGTCTCATTCAGCTCCAGATGGCCGACGCCGTCGGGTAGCCGATGCAAGGCGGCAATCCGAGCCACGACCGTGAGGGAGTGGTCCGCTACACGCCAGCCAGCAGTACATAGTGACCCAACAGTTAGAAGCTACCCTGGCATTTACCCGCGAGGCCGCTGAGGCCATCGCCCGCGAGACGGGCGAGCCTGAGTGCTGTCTCTTATACACATCTCCGAGCCCACGAGACTAGGCATGAT
>CAZPYZ010000335.1:0-5413 GCA_964590215.1 uncultured Dehalococcoidia bacterium
AACCTGGGGTCTGGGGCGCAGCCCCAATATCACCGGCTTTCCGGCCGTGCTTCTACGAGTGCGGCCGGAAGGCCGCACTCAGTCGAGGGAGGTGGGGCACACGACCGCTGCGTGAACCTGGGGTCTGGGGCGCAGCCCCAATATCACCGGCTTTCCGGCCGTGCTTCTAGGCTGGTGTTGCTGTCCGGGCGCCCACTCCTCAATTCAAACTCCTCGCTCCACGACGTGATCCGGCTTGATGCGCAGAATCCGCCGGTCCTCCAGGTCTGTCCTGTCGGGCTCGCGGCCGCTGTACCTCACGCTTAAGGCGCGATAATGCTCCGGAGCGCCCTCCTTCCGGAGCTCCACTACCTGGCCCCGCAGGATCACGAAACGGTGGGAGTCCTGGGGATCGAGGACGCTGACGGAGACCCGGGGGTCTCGCCGCAGATTGCGGGTCTTCAGCCGGTTCTCGGAACTGTTGACCAGGACGTGGCCGCCGTCGGGTTCGACGTCGATCCAGACCACGGTGGCCTGGGGTGCCCCGTCGGGCATCAGGGTTACCATGTGCGCGAACTGGCGCTCCCGCAGCATGGCGACGGCGCCAGGGGATAGGCTGCTGGCTCTCGGCATGGGATCCGTCCTTCTTAGCGTTCTATCCTGTCTCTCTGCGGTCTTCGGTCGCCTTGTCATCTCCGAAGCGGGGCGAGAGGACACCCTCACTTCCTCACTTCCTGGTCCGCCTGCGCGATCACCTCCAGCATGACCAGTAGCTGCGTCCCTTGACCGTAGGGCGTCACGTGGAGTGCCGGGCGCTCTTTCGCCCCTGCGATAAGCTCGTTCCAACGCTGAACGGCGTTGCCCTGGGAGCTTGGATCGGCCAGGAACAACCGTCCCTGAGTGATGTGTTCCGGGCGCACTTCACCGGCGTCGAGAAGCGCCCGCACGTTGTGGAACAGACACTCGGTTTGACGCCCGGGGCCGTCGGCGGCTTTTCCTGTGGCCGGATCGTAGGGCAGCACACGGGAGGAGAACAGCCAGCTGCCGATGCGGACCCCCATGGGGATAGGGTTGGTGTGGGCAACCTTGGGGATCTGGAGCACCCGGCGGTGGGCGCCCATGACGGCAAAGGCTTCCAGCTGCACCAGTTCCCCTCCGGGCAGGTCGGTCACCATGAATTTATAGGTCGGCCGGTCGTCGCTGTCTGGGAACAGCTCCACCCACACGGGGTTGATGGCTCGCAGGTGTTCCCGGTCACGTACGAAGATGCTTACCTGCGCGATGTTGTCGATGCTCGCTCCCACACCCTCCACCGCCATGATTAGCGTGTCGAAGGCCGAGGTCATCTGTTCTTGAATCCCCGGACCGCTTCCGACGACGCGATTCAGATGGATGAGGTCGTCGGACCGGAACCCGACGGGGACAGGATCAGTCCGGAGGAAGACCTCGCTAAACGCCACCCATGATCTCCAGGCGTATGCCGAGGCCGGGCAGGTCTGTGACGAGCACATCTATCGCTGGTGGATGCCCGGCGAACATCTCCTCCAGGCGTTGGGACAACAAGCCGGCATCCGCCGGGTCTTTCACGAAGGCCTTGACCTGGGACAGGGCGTCCTTCGCGGCGCCGGCGTTTTCGAGAAGCCGCTCCATGTTCCCCAGGCACACCTCCGTTTGGGCCTCCAGGCCCTGAACGGACCTCCCCGTGGCAGGGTCCGCCGCGAAGAGGCGGGAGGAGAAAATATGTCCCGCGATTTCCACGCCCATGGCCATGGGGTCCTGGTGGCTGATCCCTGGGATCTCCAGCACTCGCCGGCGCGCCCCGGCGAAGGCGTACACCTGCAGCTCGGTCACAATGTCGCCGGTGAAGGGCACTGGGACGTATTTGTGAGGCGGCCTGTCCTTAGGGTCCGGGAACCACTGCTCCCAGACGGTGTTCAGTCTAGGGCGCCAGGCTACATCCTTGAAGTAGACGGTCACATGGGCCACGTTCTCCAGGCCCGCGTCCGCGCGCTGCAGGATATCCCGCATGTTCCCCAGCGCCTGCTCCAGTTGGGCCTCGAACTCCGCGGGCGTCTTGTCCGTCGCCGGATCCACCGGCGTTATACGGGGGGCATAGATCAAGTCCCCAATCCGGTAAGCCCCGGGCTGCGAACCCACCAGGATCTCAAGCATGGAGTTCAGCCCCACCTGTCATTGCGAGCCCGCCTCATGGCGCTTTCCCCGGCGCCTGCGGTCCGGCGGCCGTGGCAATCTGGGTGGGGGTTGCAGCCAAGCGCCTTGCGGGCTTCAAACAACTCATAGAACGGCCACCATCTCCAGCATGAAGTTCATCCGTGGGGAGAGGTACGCCACCAGAGGATGAAACGCCGGCCGCTGGTCTGGGAAGGTCTTCGCCAGCCGTGCCCCTGCCAGCGGCCCGTAGGACTCGTCCCGCATAAAGGCGGTCAACTGGCACACGTTCGATGCCCTGCCTCCTGCAAGCTCCACCAGGGAGAGAATGTTCCGGAAGGTCTGCTCCACGTCCGCGTCGGGGTCCTCCGGAACCCTCCCGGTCTCCGGCACCGTCCCGTGGACCCGGGAGCTCAACACGTAGTTCCCGATGACCACCGTTGGGTCCCGCGCGGGTACACCGGGGATGTCGATGCGCCGGCGGCGGGCGCCCGGGAGAGCGAAAACCTCCAGGGAGATCAGGCATCCCTCCGGCAGGGTCCCGCCGATGGCCTTACACGCGGGCTTGTCATCCTTGTCGGCGTAGAGCGCTTCCCACGGCCTGTAGAAGTCCTCGCGTTCCTCCGGCCGGGCTACGAAGGCTGCCACCCGCCCCACGTTCTCGGGCCCGGCTCCCGCCCTTTTTAGCAGTACTTCCATCTTCTCCAGAGCTAACCGGGACTGCTCCTCCAGCGTGGTCCCCTCGGGCGCGGTCAGGCCGGACAGCAGGATGACGTTCCCTGCCCGAACACCCGAAGGCCTCGGCGGAGCTGGCGGTGGGAGGAAGAGTTCTACGATTGGGTCGGATCGGGCCATTAGGTGGGGTCCTCGCGGCTCTCCTGCGAATGCGGTGGTAGAGGCGGACCTGCGTGTCCGCCCGCTCCCCGCCTGGGCGCACACAGGGGTGCGCCCCTACGCCTGCCCGCTGTCACGACTCCACGTAGACCGGCTGGTCCTGGTGCATGGTGTCGGAGTGGATGAATCCGGGGCCGAGGGCCTGGAACGCGACCTCCGCGAAGTCCCAGTCCCGCGCGCCCGGATCGCCGCCGCCTCCGGAGACACCGATGGCGCCCACGACCTTGCCTTCGTGAACCACGCACACGCCCCCGGCCAGGGTGGTGATCATGGGATCGTTCCAGTCATGGGGACCCCGGTGCCCCTCCTGCTCCTGGCGATTCCAGAACTTGATGACCCCGCTGGTGTCCATCTCGAACACCGCGGCCGTGTATGCCTTGCGGTGGGCCGCCTTGATGAACCTGGCCGCACGCCCGTCCATGCGGGCGGAGGCGATGATCTCCCCCGTCCGGTCCACCACGACCACTGCAATGCGCCGGTTCTTCTTGCGCGCGTCCTCGATAACGGCAGTGATGACCCGGTGGGCGTCGTCCAGGCCCAAGGAGTGTTGTACCAGCATTGGCCAGACCTCCAGACCACAGGCCATGGACGGGCTGGCCTGTGCGCCCAGGTTAGGGAGTATCCTATCACTACCGCTGGCATTCTCGTAACGCGAGTTTGCCCAGGCATACTCGGAGCGCGGAGCTTGTCCCGGCATATTCGTAGCGCGGGGGCTTGTCCAGGCTTGTCCCCCGCAGACAGCGCAACCCATAGACCCATCGCGCGGGGCTTGTCCCGACACATTCGTAGCGCGGGGGCTTGTCCCCCGCAGACCCATCGCGCGGGGGCTTGTCCCCCGCAGACCCATCGCGCGGGGGCTTGTCCCAGCACATTCGTAGCGCGGGGGCTTGTCCCCCGCAGACCCATCGCGCGGGGGCTTGTCCCGGCACATTCGTAGCGCGGGGGCTTGTCCCCCGCAGACCCATCGCGCGGGGGCTTGTCCCGGCACATTCGTAGCGCGGGGACTTGTCCCCCGCAGACCCATCGCGCGGGGGCTTCTCTCCCCGCAGGAAGGGACACCCATGAGAGACGGCTTCCGGATCGTCGACACCGACACCCATGTGGAACCGGGCGCTGAGGTCCTCCTCCGCTACGCGGACAAGGCGTTGCTGGATCGTGTGGACGAGCTGAAGCCCTACGTCGTCAACCCCGGGCCCGACGGCATGCCCGCGGAAGGCTCCCTGCTGCGCTACAAGCCCATCCGGTATAACCGCGTCGCCGGCCAGAAGGCGGTGGTCCAGACTCAAATAACCGCCGCTGGCTCCACCTTCTTGGAGGGTCGAACGCCGTCCCGGAACCCGCGGCCCTTCGCTCACCGGGCCAACCACGATAACGCAGCCGGCCGTCTGCAAGACATGGACACCGAAGGAGCGGATGTCCACTTCATCATCCCCGGCACCTGGTCCTTCGGGAGCGCCGCCCTGCCCGCGGACCTGACCCACGCCCTCCATCGCGCCTATCACCGCTACATGGCGGATTTCTGCTCCGCGGACACCCGGCGTCTTAAGGCCCCCGTTCTCGCGATGGCGACGGATCCTGAGGAGGCCGCCAGGGCCATCCGGCAGCACGGGAAGGAGCCTTGGGCCGCCGCGGCTTGGCCCATCCTGCCGGAAGGAATGCCCGTGGACGATCCCGACCTGGAGCCCATCTGGGCGGCGGCCGCTGAGGGTGACCTTCCCATCATGTACCACGGCTTCACGGTGGAGACGCCCTACTTCCCCGGTTACAGAGACATCTGGGACAACGCCGCGGTGGGGCGCTGTGCCGGCCAGACCTGGGGCGGCGCCCGCTTCCTGGCCTTCATCCTCATAAGCGGCGTCTTCGACCGCTACCCCAGCCTTCGAGCCGGTGTCCTGGAGTGCGGCCACGGCTGGCTGCCTCACTGGCTGGTCCGCCTCACCCGGCAGATCGACTACGTCCGGGGTTCAACCCCTGAACTCAAGCACACTCCCCTTGAATACGCGCAGATGGGCAGGGTCTTCTGCGGTATCGACTACTCGGAAGGCCTATCCATGACCAAGGCCGTTACTGACATCCTCGGTGACGGCGTGCTCATGTATCAGTCCGACTACCCTCACCCGGAGAGCATGTTCCCCGAGACGCCAGACCAAGTGCTGCCTTGGGGGGAAGCCCTGGGCGCGGGAGCCATGCAAAAGCTGATGTGGGAGAACGCTACCCGCTTCTTCCGGCTGGAACCAACGCCTTGGGCGTAAACGTGCTAGGTGACACACATAATACGCGACGACCAAATTCACGCACCACACATCACGTATGGGCGCACCAAGTTTCTGTACGGGCGCAGTTGTCATGCTGACGAAGGAAGCATCCGGCG
>CAZPYZ010000336.1:0-5401 GCA_964590215.1 uncultured Dehalococcoidia bacterium
TCCTGAGCGGCCGGGCTTACGAGGCGGACGGGATGCCCCCCTATCTCCCCTTCATTGAGGCGTTGAGGGAGCACGTCCGGGCGGCTGCGCCTGAGGAGCTGCGGGCACAACTCGGCGGTGGGGCGGGACAAGTGGCGCTGCTGGTGCGCGAGGTCCGAGCTAGCCTGCCCGACGTCGCTGGGCCCCCTGCTCGCGGCGACGAGGCAGACCGGTATTACCTCTTTGAAGGAGTCTCGGAGTTCCTGCTCGAGATCGCCCGGGGCGCCCCGGACGGCCTCCTCCTGTGTTTGGACGACCTTCACTGGGCGGATAGCGCCAGCCTCGCCCTCCTGCAACACCTCGCCCCCAAGCTCGCGCCAGCCCCGCTGGTGGTGGCCGGCGCCTATCGCACCGTCGATCTTGACCGCACCCACCCCCTGCTCGCGCTCCTCGGCGAGCTAAGCCGGCAGCGTCTGGCCCATGTGCTACAGCTGGGGCCCCTGTCGAGGGACGGGAACGACGCTCTGGTGGAAGCCGTCGCCGGCGCCAAGCCCTCGCCCGCCGCTGGGGAAGCGCTCTACCGCAAGACCGAGGGCAATCCCTTCTTCACCGAAGAGGTGGTGCGCCATCTGCGGGCGGAGGGGCTGGACCTCGCCTTGTCGGAGGCTGAAGCGGTAGAGGTGGGGGTGCCCGAAGGCGTGCGACACGTCGTCGGGAAGCGCCTGGCGCGGCTGCAAGCCGGGACCTTCGAGGTGCTCCAAGGGGCGGCCGTGCTGGGGGACCATTTCTCCTTCGAGCTCCTGGCGGCGTGCGGGCCTCCAGACCTGATCGGCGCCGACGCTGCTTTGCAGGCGGTCGAGGAGGCGCTGGCGGCAGGCCTGTTGCGGCAGGAAACGGACGCCTACTCGTTCTCCCACGCGCTGGTCCGGCAGACCGTGTACGAGGGGACGAGCCTGGCCCGCCGCCAGCGTCTCCACCTACGCGCGGCCGGGGCGATGGAGCGCCTCTACGGGTCCAATCTCGTTCCCCACCTCGCGGTGCTTGCGACCCAGTACCGGTTGGCTGGCCCCAGTGCAGACAGGGAGAAGGCCATCGACTACGCGTTGCGAGCCGGTGAGGCGGCGCTGGCGGTGTTCGGCTACGAGGAGGCGGCGGGCCAGTGGCAGGCTGCCGTGGAGCTGATGGAGCAGCAGGGGGTGGAGATGGAGCGGCGTGCCGGTCTGCTGGGGCGTCTGGGTGAGTTGATGCGGGTTTCCGGATTCGGCAATTACCCGAAGGCCATCGCGTACCTGGAACGCGCGTTGGGACTGTACGAGCAGCTCCGCCTAGAGGACCAAGCGGCGCTTACCCACGCCAGGCTGGCCACTATCTTCAGCTCCAACGCAGCGCCCATGAATGTCCCGCGCGCCGTCGACCATCTACAGGCGGCGCAGACGATCCTCGAGCAGAGGCCTGAAGGAACATCCCTGAGCGCCCTGTACAACAGTGGGACGGCAGCCTTCTACTGGGAGGTGCGTACCGCGGACGGCCTCGCCATCTCTGAGCGCGCGATGGCGGCCGCTGAGCAGCTGGCACAGGACGGCCGTTGGGTTTCGGCCGCTGTCCAACACGGGTCGCATTTGGTATCGAGTGGCCGCATTGGGGAGGGCCTGACGCTCCTGGAGCGGGCCTGGGAGGCGGCCGATGGCCTCAATCAGACCATGGCCGGCTTCATGACGGCGGCGTGGGGGGGCGTGCGCAGTTTCGATCTGGGCGATCCGCAGAAGGCCATCGGAGTCTACACACGCGAAGTGGCGCAGCCTCGCCAGCTCGGGGCTCCCATGCGGCGGCAGGCCCTGCTAGGCGATCTGGCCTGTGCGTACGCCCTGGCAGGAGAGCTGGCAGAAGCCCGGCGCATTCTGCCCGAGCTACAAGGCGCGACGCTCGATCAAAATCCTGGCACGTACCTGCAGCCGCTTCTTGCGTTTTATGAGGGGGACTGGGAGCAGGCGGCAGTCCTGTGGACCAGGGCCCGGGAGCGGCACATCCGTGCCGGCAATCGGTTGGGTCAGGCTGAATTTGGCTACTGGCTGGCGTGCGCCCGCCGCGCACTGGGGGATACCGCGGGCGCGATCGCGCTGCTAGAGGCGACGCTACGCATCAGCGTCGACGGACCACACGTCGTGTTCGAGATGCGGGCACGGCTTAGCCTGGCCACGCTACACGCCGAACAGGGCCGGCTCGGTGAGGCCGAGCCGCACCTGGCCCGCTGCCGCGAGATCATGGCCGGTGGAGAAGACTGGCGCGGGCTGGCCGGGAACGCCGCCTTGGGCGAAGCAGTCATGGCAGCTGCCGAGAAGCGATGGGAGGTCGCAGAGGAGCGTTTCGCGCGGGCCATCCAGACCTTTCAGCGCTACTCCCTGCCCTGGGAGGAGGCCGAGGCGCTGCGCCTCTGGGGCCGTGCCTGCAGCACATCAAGCAGCCGCCGTCTCCGGAGAAAGGCCGTCGAAAAGTTCGACGCCGCCATCGATGTCTACCGTGCCCACGGCGCCGGCCAGCGCTGGATAGGCCACGTCGAGACCGACAAGCAGCACCTCCTGCGCCGGAGCGCGAGCGCCACCGCTGTGCCGGTGTATCCCGACGCGCTTTCGCAGCGCGAGGTAGAGGTGCTGCGCCTGATTGCTGGGGGCAGGAGCAGCCGGGAGATAGGCGCGGAGCTGGTGCTCAGCGTCCGTACCGTCGAGCGCCACATCGCCAACGTCTACTTAAAGACGGGCACCCACGGCCGCGCTCAGGCCACCGCCTACGCCCTCTCCCACGGCCTCGTGTAAGGCCCATCTCACCAACCCCCGCTACATAATCCCCGCCAAGCGGTCGCTCCCCCTCGCGAAATTCTGCCGCAAACTTACGCAATTCCACGGAAGACGGCCGGGTTTCCAAGACCTAACCTCTGACCGCCGGAGCGGTTCGCCGGACGCCGCCGGCGAAGGCCGGAGACGCCCGGCGGGCCCCCGGTGTCTGCAAGGGGAGGTGAAAGGTATGACCCAATGAGCTGCAGAATGACGTATACGGCCGCCGCCGGAAGGTTATGACCACAAGGAGGTACGTCGATGAGACGAATCGTTGCCATTGGGGTTTTTGCCCTGGCTTTCGTGCTGCTGGTCGCGCCCGCTGGCCCAGTCCTCGGCGAGGACCTGCCGCCGGGCCCGGTCCAGCGTTTGCGGGCCACCTACGAGGTCATCGATCCCCCGGCCCAGTTCGACCTCGTCCAGCTCGTGCTCGACTTCGCGCCGGGGGCATTCACCCCTCAGCACGTCCACGGAGGGCCGGGGTTCGTCACCGTGCTGGAGGGTGAGATAACCCTTCGCGCGGTGGGTGGCATGGAGCACAAGGTGACGACCGGCGAAGGATGGGCGGAGACGGGCGAGGTCCACGCGGGCGGCAACCGGGGCCAGAGCAAGGCGAGAGTCATGGCGTCATTCCTGATCCCACCGGGCGCTCCGGTGACCACGCCAGTGCAGACCGGAGAGGCAGGCACCCTGCCGCCCGGACCGAGCGTCGTTGCGCAGTACAGGACACCTCTCGCCAGCCCTCCGCCCATGCCTTACGACGTGGTCCATCTTCTGCTCGACTTCCCCGTTGGTGCTTTCACCCCGACTCACGTACATGGGGGCCCGGGCATCGTTACGGTAGTGGATGGACAGGTAGGCAGCCGCGCGGTCGGGATCGAGTACACCTACCAGGCAGGGGAGAGTTGGTTGGAGTCGGGACATTTCCATGCTGCGGGCAATCGCCGGAGCTTCAAGGCCAGCGTTGCGGCGAGCTTCCTGCTCCCTAAAGGGGCGTCCCTGACCAGCTTGGAGCCGCGTGCCCGGGACGGGCAGGGCCTCTCCACCCAGTCCACGGCTGTCCAGGGGATGTTTGTGGGGGCCTGGGGCGACCACGCAGCGATGCGGTGGGTGGAGGAGCACGAGGCCGCGCTGGCCCGGGCGGGGTAAGAGGTAGAGGGACGATTCCCGGCGATCCATTGCCCCCAATGGACGGTGGATGCCCGTGACCGCCAAACTGAACGGCTGGACCTTCGTCACGCGCAATATGGCGGCCCGGCGTCGCATTTGACAGGCCCTCACGTTACGCCCATAGTGCTGAGGCGTTGCCTAACGGGGGCCTGCGCGCTCCCACCAAAACTCGTAGAGGAGGGATCTCACCATGGATAGGCGTCATTTCCTCAAGACGGTAGGGGCCGGTTCCCTGGGCCTGGCGGCCCTCCCAGAGCTGCGAGACCTCGTAGCGCCGTCATCGGTGGCCGCAGTGGGGCATCGCCGCCGGTCCTTTTTCTCCTTCGTATCCTTCAGCCAGGCCAATACCCTGGACGGGGTGCAGCACCGGTGGGGGAACCAGGGGGCCGGCACGTTCAGCGCCTCTGGAGTGGAGGCCTGGGGCAGCTTCACGCACATCGACAACGCTCCTTCCGGCACGCCGAAACCCGTCCTGGCCAAAGGGACGTGGACGGCAAAGCGGGTGGTCAACTTCGCCCCTACTGGGACCTATGGCACCATCCTGGCCAGCATCCTGGACCTGGACGTGGAGGTGAACCGCATCGAGCCCTCGCCTTTAGTCAGACCCGCAAAACTCAGACTCGTATGCAACATCGGGCCGGCGGGCATCACGACGGGGCAGCCCGAAGGGTGGTTCCTGTCTATCCCGGGCACGCCCTTTACCAAGACCGGGCCCGGCGGCCAGTACAAGCCGCTGGACCCGATAATCGGGATCACCCATATCGGCGTGGACCCGGCGACTGGCACCGGCATCGAGGTGGTAGCCTTCGATCCCGCCTGGGAGCAGGAGTTTCGGGCGGCCCATGGCGGCCGGGCTCCCACTCCCCAGGACCGAGCCGACCGCCTCTGGTCCCTGGACTTCCTCGCCCTCAACGGCCGGGGACCGACGGGCGAGGAGTGGCTCGCCCACTGGAACGAGCTCCAGGCCTGGTGGGCTACATAGTCCAAGAAGCCCACGGACCCGGATCCCGGACGTGCCCGGCGCTCGTGCACTGGGGGTTAGGACCTGGGTGTGTGCCGGCACGGGCGAGGCCTCCGCGCTCCGAAGGCGCCCTTGTTTTGGGAAAATTCTGGGAAAAAAGGCCTTGGAAGGCCAGAGGAGCGCGCCGATACTGCCGGCAAGCCGAAGGTTGAGGCGCCAGAAAGGAGGAGAGTCTATTTAAACGGTTCGGACCGGGTGTGCGGTCCCACCGACCAGGTCGTCCACTTCGAAGACGCGGCCGCCCTGCTGGAGGCAGCCAGTCTCGACAAATTGGGTAAGGAGGCATCATGTCTATTCGGATGGCTCGCCATTGTCAGTGAAGAGTGAGGACTCCGGGCGCTCTCGAGGCGCACCCTCGTAAGAGCGGGTGGCGCGCTCTTAGGCGCGGCCACGGCCCTGGTCG
>CAZPYZ010000337.1:0-5399 GCA_964590215.1 uncultured Dehalococcoidia bacterium
AACAGCACCAGCACCGTGGCAGTCAAGAACGCGGCCAGCCCGAGATCGAATTGGATGGCGTTGATGGACCGGCGAACAAACCTGGAGTTGTCGTTGACGATCTCGATATTTGCGCCCTCAGGGAGGGCGATCTTCAGAGGCTCGAGGGCCGCCTTCACGGCGTCGGCGACGGCGATGGTGTTCGCGTCGGACTGCTTGAGGATGGAGAGACCGATGGCCTCTTCGCCGTTCAGCCGGAGCAGCCGGGTGCGCTCCCGATAGCGCTCCTGGATAGTGGCGATATTCCGGAGGTAGATGGGGGGGCCCACCCCGGCCGTCCCGCCGCCACCTCCTCCAACGTTGATCGCGGCGCTGCCACCGACGGCGCCGGTGCCCGTCCTCGCGGTCGCGACAATGAGGTTCCCCAGGTCCTCGGTCTTCTGGAAGAGGCTATAGGAGCGGACCGCCAGGCTGGTGGCACCGGTGTCCAGGCTGCCGGCCGGGGTCGTGATATTCTCCCGTGCCAGGGCGGCGGTCACTTGCTCAACAGCTATGCCGTGGCCGGCCATCTTGGTTAGATCAAGCCGGACCTGCACCTCACGCCGGAGCCCACCCGAGAGGTCGACATCTGCCACGCCGGGCAGAGACAGCAGCTTCGGCTGGACGATCTCTTCCGCCAGACGGAAAAGCTGTTCTTGATCACCGCCCACCAGGGCCAGGTTCAGGATCGGGCTGGCATTGGGGTCGAACTTGGCGATGCGGGGCTCGTTGGCATCCCGCGGGAGCCGGGGGCCGATGGAGGCCATGCGCCGCTGGACCTCGATGAAGGCCTTGTCCGGGTCGGTGCCCTCCACCAACTGCACGTTCACGTTGCCGGAGCCTTCGCGGGCGTTAGCCCGGATCGTCTGCGCCCCAGGCACACCCGCCAGCGCGTCCTCAATGGGCAGGACGACCAGGGCTTCGACGTCTTCAGGAGAAGCCCCCGGCCATCCTACCGAAACGCTCACGAAGGGGACGCTGATGGGTGGGAGGCGGTCCACGTTCAGCCGCGTGTAGGCGACGGCCCCCATCAGCACCACGCCCAGGATGAGCATGACAATGGTGAGTGGGCGTTTGATGGCGAGGCGGGTTAAGCCCATGAGGAGGTCTCCGAAGTCAGGGGTATTGGGTCAGGGTACCGCGGGGGTCCTCCCCACGCAACCCCTCCCGGCGTGTTACGTGTTTCATGATGCGTGCCCCCGGGCTTCCCCCGAGGAAACACGCAGCACGCAGCAGGCAGATCATTCCTCCGGTTTTTCCAGCTCGAAAGCCCGGTGCAGCGCGCGAACGGCGTTAGCCACTTTTTCCTCGGCGATGACGCAGGTGATCCGGATCTCGGAGGTGGTGATCATCTCGATGTTGATCTGCGCCTCGTGCAGCGCCTCGAACATCCGGGCCGCGTAACCTGGGGCGGTCCGGATCCCGCTGCCGACGATGCTCACCTTCCCCAATCCGCCGTTGCTAATGCAGTCCTGAGCGCCGATCTCCCGGGCCACGGGCTCCACCAGGGCCATCGCCTTGGGGAGGTCTCCCTTGGTGACGGTGAAGGTGAGGTCAGTGATCTGGGCCCCTGCCCTGGGGTCGTTCGAAGGAAGACCGGCGTTCTGCACGATGGTGTCAACGCTGATCCCGGCGGCCGCCAGGGGAGCGAAGAGAGACGCGGCGATGCCGGGGCGGTCGGGTACCCCCACCACGGTGATCTTCGCCACATCGGTGTCGTGGGCGATGCCCCGCACCTTGTTGCGGATTTCCATGGAATCAGTCGCTCCCTCGTGGATGAGGGTGCCCGCCTGGGCGCTGAAGCTGGAGGCAACCCGAATGGGCATCCCGTAAACGGCGCCCAGCTCGACCGCCCTGGGAGCCATCACCTTGGCGCCCAGGCTGGCCAGCTCCAGCATCTCATCATAGCTGATCTCGGTGAGCTTTCGAGCGTCAACCACGACCCGCGGATCGGCGGTGTATACGCCCTCCACGTCCGTATAAATCTGGCACTCGCTGGCGTGGAGAGAGCACGCGAGCGCGACCGCCGTGGTGTCGGAACCCCCACGCCCGATGGTGGTGATCTCCTGCTGGTCGGTGACGCCCTGAAACCCGGCGACGATGACCACCTTGTCCTCTGCCAGCTCCCGGCGAACGCGGCTTGGCTCCACGTTGAGGATGCGAGCTCGCGAGAAGAAGGACTCAGTCTGAATCCCCGCCTGGGCGCCCGTCAGGCTGATGGCGGGCACGCCCAGACTGTGCAACGCCATGCTGACAAGGGTCACGGAGATGATCTCTCCCGTGGACAGGAGGAGATCCATTTCACGAGGGTCCGGATGCTCTGCCATCTCTTTGGCCAGCGCGATCAGCTCGTCCGTCGTGTCCCCCATAGCGGAGACGACGACGACTACCTGATCTCCGTGGCTTCGAGTCGAGGCTACCCGCCGGGCGACGTTCCGCAACCGTTCTGCGTTGGCCACGGAGGAGCCGCCGTATTTCTGGACAATCAGGGGCATCGTTCAACTGTACCGGCTGGCGGTCAAGAGGTTACAGCCGTGGTCCCAGATACCACCTGGGCCCCCATTGCACTGGGATTGACACTCATGATTCTCCCCGCAATCCCGAGCGCCTTCGCGGCTTCATCAAAGGCCGCCCGAATCCGTTCAGGGCGAGCTTGGGCCAGGGCCAGCACCGTAGGGCCGCCCCCCGAGAGGTAGGCGCACAAGGCTCCCGCCTCGACTGCAGCGTCGAAAAGCGTCCACATTCCCGTGAAGACCTGGCCTCTGGCAGGCTGATGCAGCCTGTCCTCGGTGGCGACGCGGAGGTGCTCCAGGGAACCCGTGGCCAGCGCGGCCACGAGCAGGGCTGCCCTGCTGGTCTGGAACACCACCTCGGCCCGGCTCAGCTCCTTGGGCAGGAGCTTTCGGGTCTCGTGGGTGGGTAAGGCGAAGTCCGGAATAAAAAGGACACAACTCAGACCCTCGGGAAACGGTACCGCCTGGTGAACCAGGCGGTCCTCATCCAGGATGCAAACTTGAAAGCCCCCAAAGAGGCAGGGTGTGGAATTGTCGGGATGGCCTTCAATCTGCGCGGCTAGCCGGCCCAGTTCTTCCCAATCCAGAGGTGTGCCGGCTAGAGCATTAGCGCCAACACACCCAGCCACGATGGCCGCGGCACTGCTCCCCAAACCTCTGCCTAGAGGGATCCGCCGCCGGCAGGCTATCTCCAGTTCTTGAGCCGGGCACCCCGTCTCCGCGAAGAAACGCTCCGATGCCAGGCGCACCAACTCCTGGTACTGGTGGTCCTCCGACTGGTGCGAAAGGGCTCCCGCCTGCGAGGCCGCGGCCACGGACCTGCCTGACGCGGCCGCGTCACCCATTGCCAAGGTGACCTCATCCCAGAGGTCCAGCGACAGTCCAAGGCAGTCGAATCCGGGCCCGAGATTAGCCGTTGTAGCCGGGACGCGGACGGTCACGCTTTCGGTCATGGCTCCCAATTATAGGCTTGCCGGTAGACCAGTGATGCCGGTAGCGGAGGCTCAGCACCCTGGTTCATCAGTCCGAGGACGAATCGGGTCGTTGCTACCCTGAGAGCCTAGGAGTGCGGCCGGGAAGCCGCACTCACCGGGGGGAAGATGGGCAAAACATTCCTGGCGTGAAGCCGGGGTCTGGGGCAGAGCCCCGGTGTTACCAGCTTTCCGGCCGGGCTTCTAGCGAGGGCACCTGGGAGCGCAGGCTTCCAGCCTGCCTCACTCCCATGGAGGCAAAATGCTGCGTTTCCCGGGAATGTCGCTGGCGTCACGGTCCGCTGTTCAATACAAACCCCACGGCTGGCCTGACCTTTGGGCGAACACCGCGACCAGGGTGATTACCAGCCCCAAGAGGATACAGGGAGCGTACGGGAGGCCCTTTCGCCAGCCTCTGGCGAAGTAGAACCAAAGGCCCAGGCCGCCGGCCAGCAGTACCGAAAAAAAGAAGGTCCCCCCGGTGATGCCTGGTCCGGCCAGCGAACCCACAGCGGCCAAAAGCTTCGCGTCCCCCGCACCCATTCCGCCCAGCAACACCGGGATCAGCAGAACCAACAGCCCCAAAACCGCTCCCTGGAGAGCGTAGACGAGGCCTTCTGGTCCCCTTGTTAGCCCTTGTAAAAGCACCCCACAGATCATTGCGGGAAGCGTCAACCTGTTCGAGATAACGCGAGATCTGGCGTCGGTGTAGACGGCGATGCCTACTACCGTCACCGCGAGGGACAGGAAGACGATTTGGGCGTAGGCGTCCATAGGTAGCCTCTCTGCAACGGTTATCCACGCACTTCGATTCGAACGAGTCTAACGTCGACTTTATCCTGTCCCATCCCTATCACAGGGACACCCACCTTTTGGTTGATATTTTCTTGACCCCAGGGAGGATAACCGGTCCTTTTGTCGTCGGTAGGATGAGGGACGAGTCAGAGCGAAGACGCTCGGCGCCGGCCATGACCAGGTGGTGCGGGGATCGATCAAAAAACGCATGAGTGCGCCACTCCCCCATCGAAGGTAACGGGGCTCGAAAGGAGGGTCACGGGAAACGAAGAAGCGCCGGCAAGTTAACCGGCATCCAGATAGGTTGGCAAGGCGATATCAGCGAAAAAAGGAGGATTACCAACAATGCATAAGCTGATTGCCAGGACTCACGATCGTTTGGCCAAATCCTTCGCATGCCTTTACAAGGATGAGCGAGGGATCACCGGGCTGGAAACAGCCATCATCTTGATTGCCTTCGTCGTCGTCGCCGCGGTGTTCTCCTTCACCGTCCTGTCCACCGGCGTGTTCAGCGCCGAGCGGGGCAAGGAGACCATTCTGGCCGGCCTCCAGAAGGCGAGGGGTTCCATGGAGATGCGGGGCAGCGTCATCGCCAAGACCGACGCTGCCGGCGGCCTTCCGGGCACGAAGCTCACGGAACTCCGGATTGTCGTGGCTAACGCCGCCGGCGGCGAGCCGATCCCGCTTGACCCGCTTGCCACCGTCAACACCACCACCATCTCCTACAGCGACGACTCCCAGACGGTCCGCAAGGTGAAGTACACCGTCCACTGGTTGGTCGAGGAGACCGCCGACGACCTGATGTACCCCGGTGAGGTGGCGGAGATCGTGTTGGACCTGGCCGACATCAACGCGGAGACAGCGGCGGCCACCGCGCTGGAGAATCCGCTGGGAACCAACAAGCTGTTCACCATCGAGGTCCGTCCCCCTGCGGGCGGCGTGATGCTGGTGCAGCGCAGGACGCCCCCCTCGCTGACCGGACCAGTGGTGGACCTGTTCTAAGTCTAGCCAGGCGCACCTGAAAGCAGGAGCTAGGGTAGTGCGTGGTGCGTAGGGAGTAGGGAGGGCTCCCACCTACTCACCACTCCCTACCCACTACTCA
>CAZPYZ010000338.1:0-5396 GCA_964590215.1 uncultured Dehalococcoidia bacterium
CGCTGCCAGGCGAGCAGGGTAGCTTCGGAGTGGTAGCTGAAGCGGGTGTCGTTGGCGAAGGCGTGGGGCGCGCCCTCGTAGATGTGGGCCGTAAAATCTTTGCCGTGGGCGGTCATGGCGGCCTCGAGGTCGGGCACCCGGGAGGTGATCCCGTGGTCCTCCCCACCGTAGTTCCCGAGGACCGGACAGCGGATGTTGGGCACTTCCTCCAGTGGGGGTATCCCGCCGTAATAGACGACTGCAGCGGCGATGTCGGCCCCAGAGCTGGCCAGCCGCCCTGAGAGTCCGCCACCCATACAGTAGCCGACGGCGCCGGCGGCCCCGGCCCGCACGTCTGGCCGTCCCTTGAGATAGGCCACGGCGGCCTGGAGGTCAGGGAGGTAGGTGGAGGTGTCCCGTTTCGCGAGCCACTCAGCGGCACGCCCGACGCGCTCCCTGCGGTCGGAAGGCAGCTGGCCCAGGGCTGTCTCAGGATCGGCCGTCCGGCGCAGCTCCAGCGCGCCCTCGATGTCCTCCAGCGTCAGCGTCTTTCGCACCGTGTCGTGACAGTAGAGGTCCGGGGCCAGGGCGAGGTAGCCCTCCGCGGCAAAGCGGCGAGCCGTATCTTCGATGTGGTCCACCAGCCCGAACACCTCCTGGATCACCAGTATTGCTGACCAGGGGCCTTGCCCGCCGGGTAAGGCCAGGTAGGAATCCACGGGGCCTGACGGGCCGGGATAGGTGAGACGCTCAGCAGGCATGGGTCCTTTCCTCCTTTATTCCAAGGGGTTAAGCGCGCACGGATCCGGTATTATCGCCCGCGACTACTCCTCGACCCGCGCGTACCGGTTCGACAGCTCCCCCGCTACCGGCTGAGACTCCACCCAGAACGATTTGTTGTTCGGATCGCCGGGCGTGAAGAGGTGATCATACTTCACGCGGTCGTCCCCCGCCGGAACCCGTTCCACCGCGCGGACGACCACCTCCCGCAACTGGCGAGGGCTCGCCAGCTCGGCTGTCAGCGCCAAGTAGTACAGAGCCATCTTCTCGACTGCGTTAACGGGTCGTCCCGTCTCTCTCCCGGTCTGCCAGAACTGGGCCAGGGCAGCCAGAACCCGGTCCCCGACGCTCATCGGCGGGACGACATGCTCATTCGCGGCTGGCACTCGGGAAAGTAGGTCAGCGCCCTTTTGTCGGGCCGCTATCCTCTCCTTCATGTCTGCAAGAGACGTGCCGGAGCTTCCCGCCAGGATGAACACCAGCCGGGCATCCTGGGCGGCGTTGGCGTCCAGAGCGGGAAGGAGCACCTCGTAGGGCCAAGTTTCTCCCGGGCGGGCATCCACCTCATCGACAAAGCAGAGGCAGGGCCGGCGTGGGTCTAACTGTTGTAAGCGCCCGACGAAGTCCTCTTTGGGATTTCCGGCAAGGTTCAGCTCACAATACATAGCCGAATCCGCTAAGGACGCTGCTACCCGTTGCACGAGGTAGGTCTTGCCGCTGCCCGGGGGAGCCCACAGCAGATGGTTCTCTCGCTTGCGCGCGGTGGTGTGCAAGCCAGCCGTTATCGCCTGACGTGCGTCCTTCAGGGCTTGGCGGACCGTTTCGTCGTGGCGTACGTAGCCAGGAACGACCCAGTAATGAGAAAGAGCCACGGTGTCCAGCCCGGCGATCAAGGTGCGGGCAGCGGCGGCGGCCGCCGCCTTCTCGTCCGCGATATCTCCAGCCTTCGCGGGCCCCGGCGGCGTCGTGCTCGTTCCCAAAGATTGCGCACTCTTGCCGGCTAAGAAGTCAAGGATGGGCTGTAGTACCGAGTCCGCGTCACCCATCCAGGCTGCATGCCATTGCCCTTCCAGTGGCACGAAGCGAGCCTTCGGTATGGCCGCCGCAACCTCTCGCCCCCGCTCGAAAGGCACGGTCCCATCTCCGCGGCGATGCAGCACGAGGGTGGGAACTCGGATCAACCCGCAGAGATCTCTGATGTCGCCCTCCGCTCGCAGAAAGTTCCTCAAAGAGACTGCCATATCCGGTGTTGCGGCTTCTCGTTGGTACCGCGCCCAGCGTTGAAGATATTCGGGGCCGGCTCCGGGCAGGACGCGATCGGCCATCACCTGGGACCCCAGGCCCCAGTGGGCCCGCATCAGAGCATTGATGGCATCCCGTAGTTCACCCTCTTCTGGTACCCGCCGTCCGAACGTGGCGTAGAGCACCAGACGCGATACCCGCCGAGGGTGCTTTGCGGTGTAGGCGATGGAAGGGGGTCCCGCCTGGGAGCCGCCGAAGAGCGCAAACCGCCGCAGGTTCAAGTGGTCAACCACGGACTCCAAGCAACGGACCTCTGCTTCGAGGGAGAAGTCAGTCCGCTCGCGTTCCGAGAGGCCGCAACCCCAGCGGTCGTAGCGCACGAGGGTGTGATGCCGGGCGAGGGCTTCCAAAAACGCCCGTCTTTCCGGGTCCTCCCAGTCCAGCTCCAGGTTGCTGATAAGCCAGGGAGGCCACACTACGGGCGGCCCCTGGCCAACGGTGGCGTAGGCGATGCGGACCCCGTCGCCTGTGGTGCAGAACCGTATCTCCTGCTCCATGGTGTTCCTATGCGCCTAGCAGCCCCTTGTGCTTGAGCGCTCGCTCGAGTGAGGGCCCCATCTTCATGTCCCTGAACTCGGCGATGGCGAAGTCCAGGTGTTCGATGGCCTCCGCCCGTTCGTCCGGATAATGGTCAAGCAGTAGCTCCGCGAGCTGGAGGCGGGTGAGGGCCAGCTCGGGACGGAAGCCGATCTTTTGGCAGACCTCCATCGCGGTCCCGTAGTGCTTCCGAGCCTCATCGAACTCGCCCAACAGCGTAGCGGCTCCGCCCAGAAATCGGGCTATAGAGAGCCAGACACCCCTGACCACGAGGCGCGAGGCTTGGCCAGCCAGGTGATGGGTGAGCACGCGGGCGACGTCGGCGTGCTGGGTGAGCACCGCGATACCGAGCAGCAACACGAGGACTTGTGTAGGGGCGTTGGGCTCAGCTTCCTGAACCCGGTACTCTTCTAACAGAGCCTCCAGCGACTTCCTAGCTTCAGCCTCTTGACCAGTATGAGCCAGGCAGAAGGGCAAGAGGACACTGGCTAGCAGGTCGACGCCCCGGCGAGCCGCAGCGATCGCCTCCTGCTCCCTACCCAGGTACAAGAGGAACGCGTAGCCAAAGATGCCGAACTCTGCTCGAGACGGTCTGGTATCGCCAAGCTCCTCCGCCCGCAGTGCGAACCGGTCCGCTACCTCCAACGCCTCTTCCAGCCGTCCATCGAGGAACGCTAGACGCATCTGCGTGTTCCTGGCCCGCAGTATGGCGTCCGGGTCTCGGGTACGTTGTGCGAGCGCATCGACGCGGCGCCACAGCGCCTCCGCCCGTTCGCGATCGCCCCATTGCAGGAAGATCTCACCGGCCCATTCCCAGCCCTGGCCAAGGGTGCGAGAGCCTATCCCCCGTTCGGGAAGATCGGCGATCTCGAGTGCCGCACTGAAGACCTCGTCGTCATACTTAGCCAGTGAACGTGCCGCGACTATCCGCTGGGCAGCTTCGAAGATCAGCTCCGTAGCCTTTAGCTCACGGGCGAGAGCCAGGGCCTGTTGGGACAGTGTCCTGATGTCCCTGAAACGCCGCTCAGACTGGGCTACCCGCACCAGGCTCAGGTCTGCGAGCACCCGGTGTCGTGTGCCTGGCGCGGCCTGCCGGTCGTACCGCTCCGTCCACAGCCGGAAGGCGGGGGTCCCGAACATGGGCGGGCCGCCGTAGCGGGCCAGCCCATCCAGCCCCATCCAGCATGCCTGACAAGCTCGGTCTCTGTCCCCGAGGCCCTCGGCAAGCTGGAATGCTTCCGGAGCCGCATCTTCGGCAGCCCGGAGCGCCTCGCCGGCGGGGCGCAGGGCCTCGCCAAGAGACAGCAACAGGTCGCAACGCTTCCCCTGGTCCTCCGGCCCCAAAACCTCCTGCACTCGGAGCGCCTGCTCCAAAACCCGCGCCGCCTCTCCGTAGGCATACACTGCCATTGCCCGTCTCGCGGCCATCTCTCCATACTCAACCGCTTTCCGAAGGTCTGCTGGATCGGACGAGTAGGCGAAATGCTCCGCCAATTCCACCGCGTGGTCCTCAAGGCGCCCGGCATATTGGGCTTCCAACGCCCCGGCGACCCGGCGGTGGAGCTGAATGCGTCGGGGGGCGATCATCTCCTCGTAAAGCGTCTGGCGGAAGAAGGCGTGGCTGAACCGGTAGCGCACGAGGCTGCTCCCAGCACGAGCATGTTCCTCCAGCACACCTACCCGCACCGCCTCCTCCAGCCCCTCAATCACCCGTTCCTGGGCTGCATCCGCAACCGCCAGCAGCGTCTCCAGGGCAAAGTCCCGTCCGATGACCGCAGCGATGGCCAAGAGGCGGTTGCATTCAGGGCTCAATCGAGAGAGCCGCTTCCCGATGACGTCCCTCAACCCCTCGGGGATCCCGATCTCCTCCGAAGCCCGGCCGGCCGCCCTTTCCCCCGAGCGCTCCAGGTGCCCCTCCTCCACCAGGTACCGCAGCACCTCCTGGATAAAGAGAGGATTGCCCTCCGTCTGCCGGTGCACCGCCTCGGCCAGGCTCCAGGGCGTTTCCTGGCCCGCGATGCCCGTCACCATGCGGTGCACCTCGTCCGGCGTGAGTCCTCTCAAAGCCACGCGGCCGAAGCGACTGGCCCGCCGCAGCTCGGCAAGCGCGCCGGACAGCGGATGCGAACGGTCCACCTCCACGTCCCGGTAGGTGCCGACAATGAACAGGCGAACGCCCTGCAGGGCGCGGGAGAGGTGCACCAGGTAGTCCAGGGTGCCCCGGTCCGCCCAGTGGAGATCCTCAAGGATGAGCACGAAGGGCTGCACGCTCGCCGCGTTTCCCAGAAAACTTGTGACCGCTTGGTAGAGGCGCCACCGATCATCGTCCGGATCGCCGCCCTGCCGGGGTTCGACGGCCACTTTTTCGCGGACCTCCGAGACGATCCGGGCCACCTCTGTAGCCCCGGACCCCAACTCGCTACGCAGCGCCTCGGGCTCGCGCGCCAGGACGTAGCTGCGCAGCGCTTCCACAAAGGGAAGGTAAGGCAGGCTGAGGGAACCCTCCTCATAGCAATGGCCTACCAGTGCCTTCCCGCCCCGAACCGTCACATACGTCGCCAGCTGCTCGCACAGCGCCGTCTTCCCGATGCCCGGCTCGCCGACGACCATAACCAGCCCGCCCTGGCCGGACACCGCACCGTCGAAGGCCGCTTGGAGCTGGCGGAGCTCGGCTTCCCGGCCAACGAAGGTGCGCCTGTAAAGGGGGTTCCCGGATGTGGTGGCGGCTCCAGCCGGGGTGCCCTCACTCTGACCCTCTCCCTGAGGGAGAGGGGACCCCAGCGCCTCCAAAGCTTCAC
>CAZPYZ010000339.1:0-5381 GCA_964590215.1 uncultured Dehalococcoidia bacterium
CACCTCTCTTTGCCACCGCGCCGATGTCGTCCGCCTCTTCCCCAAAGTCTTAGTTCACCGTCTTGAGCATCCCCGGCACAAGATCGATTCTCGCGAACTCCAAGAGCTGGTCGCGGCCGGCATCAGCTAACGCGTCTCGACAGCAGGAGAGGCCACCGGCCTTCGACCACCGCCACGGATGGAACGGTGGGAACATCGGTCATTGCCCGGGAGGAGGGGCTCCTGCTGAGTCCCCTGTTCCCATTGCCGGGAAGCCTTGGCCAAGCTGATTGACGGCATTCGAAAGGGGCTGCGGGAGGCGATGCAGGCCGACCCCGAGGTCTTCTTGTTGGGTGAAGACGTGGCGGTAGGCGGCCCCTTTGGCGCCACCGCGGGCCTCCTGGAAGCCTTTGGTCCCGACCGGGTGCTGAACACGCCCATCAGTGAAGACACCATCATGGGCGTCGCCGTCGGAGCGGCGCTGGCCAGGAAGCGGCCGGTGGTGGAGATCATGTTCGCCGACTTCATCACCCTGGCCATGAACCAGCTGGTGGGCCACGCCGCGAAACTGCGCTACATGTCGGGAGGCCAACTTTCAGTGCCCATGGTGATCCGGCTTCAGCAGGGCGCGCTGGGCGCCTGGGGAGCCCACCACTCCCAGTCCTTCGAAGCATGGCTGGCCCACGTACCGGGGCTGAAGGTCGTGGCTCCCTCCAACGCCGAGGACGCCCGAGCCCTCTTGCGTGCCGCCATTGAGGACGAGGACCCGGTGGTTTTTCTCGAGCATCGAGCGTTGTATTTTCGGGACGAGAGTGAAGCCGGGCAACACGCAGGACAAACGCTTGGCGCGCGGGTAGTGAGGACGGGAACAGACGTCACCATCGCCGGTTACTTGCGGAGCGCGCTCGACGCTGCGGAGGCTGCCAGAGCCCTGGAGTCTCAGGGGGTGTCTGCGGAAGTCATCGACCTGCGCTGGCTGTCGCCGCTAGACATGAACACCCTGCTGGCCTCCGTGACGAAGACCCACAGGCTAGTGATCGCCCATGAAGCCGTGGCGTCCGGCGGACTGGGGGCTGAGATCGCCGCCTGCGTTCAGACCGAGGCCTTCGACGAACTGGATGCCCCTATCGAACGCGTCGCCGCGCCCTTCTCGCCGGTCCCGGCGAGCCCGGCGCTGGAAGAGGCCTTCGTGCCGGGGACAGGGGCAATCGTCAAGGCGGCTCTGCACACGTTAGGGCGTTAGCCTATCCACCTCGGTAAGGTGAGGCTGCGATGACCTGGAAGGCCTTGCCCCTTAGCCCCCGAGCTTGGCCTGGAGGTTGCGGGCGAACTCCTGCAGCATGGCGTCCGCCTTTTTTCGTATGACGGGCTGCCCGAACTCTCCTAGCCTTCCCAATAGGTTGGCGTTTGTAGTGATGATGACATCAGTCTGACCGGGCGAGGGCTCCTCCAGCTTCATGGTCATGGTCGCGTTCAGACCACCGCCAACCCGCCGCTCCGCGGCCTCCGCCTTCATCGCGGCCTGCCACGCGACCCTGTCCTGCTGCTCCAGGGTGATGTTTCCCTCCAGGTTGAGACGGATGGGCCCGACACTGACCCCCATCGTGCCCTTGTAACGATTCCCGTCCACGCGCTCCACATCCCTGACGCCGGGAACGCAAGTGGCGACCTCCGGGACGTTCATGAGAAGGTCCCAGACGGTTTCCCGAGGTGCGCCCACCTGGCAACGTTGTTCAAAGAGCACAGCCCACGCCTCCTCCCCACCAGCAGGAAGTGAGGAACTGAGGAACTGAGGAACTAGAGGGCACGCTCATTGTCTGATTTCCTTATCCTCGGACTTGCTCACTTTCCTGCCCTGGCTAGCGCCTGCTCCAGGGCTCGGCGAGTGAATACCGCGGTCATATCCCGCTTGTAGTCGGCAGATCCTCGGAAGTCAGAGATGGGGTCGACCGCCGCAGGAACCAGCGCAGCCGCCGTGCGGAAGGTTTCCTGAGTGGCCTGCTGGCCCCTCAGGGCGGCCTCCGCGGCGGTCGCCCGAATCGGGGTACTCCCAACAGAGCCCAAGGCAATCCTCGCGTCCTCGATGGTCTGGCCATCCGCGCCCAGGGTCAGACGGGCCGCCGCGGAGACCGTGGCGTAGTCATCGGCCGTGCGGGGCAGGAACTTCAAATAAGCGTAGGTGCTGCGGGCAGGCTGAGCCGGGATGGTAACGCCGGTCACGACCTCGCCCGGCCTCAGCGCCGTCTCATAGTAGTCCTTGAAGAACTCGTCTGCCGGGATGTCCCGGCTGCCCGCGCGGTTGGTAGCCTGGACCTTGGCGTCGAGGACGATGAAGGCCTGGGGCGGGTCCATATTGGGGTCGGCGTGGGCCAGGCCACCCCCGACCGTGGCGACGTTCCGGATACGCACTGTTGCGACGTGGTGGTAGGTCTCAGCTAAGATCGGCATGATCTCCTTCACAAGAGGGGAGTTTTCCACATCCCAGTGGGTAGTGAGGCCGCCGATCTTGAGGCCGCCGTCGACGCGTTGGACGCCCGCATACTCCTTAGACAGCTTGCGCAACGCGATGAGGTAACCCGGGAGCACCAGGCGCTGCTTCATCAGGTTGATCAGGCCGGTGCCTCCCGCCAGCAACCTAGCCTCGTCCTCGTATCGCTCCAGGAGGTCAAAGACCTCCTGCAGGGACTCGGGCTCGAAATACTGCATGTCGGGCATGGATAGGCTCCTGGTTAGAATGTGGGCCAGTTCGTGACGGCGAGGAGGCGGACGACTTCCCTGATGAGGCGGTTCTCTACTGTGTCGATACCCAGACGCATCTCACTGAGCGCAGTCTTGCTGAGGAGGGTGGGACTTCCCGCCGGACCAGCCGTTGCGGTCGTCGCCCCTGCCTGGCCATCGAGCCGGACGATAATCGCATACAGGGCCCGGATTAGCTCCCGACCGCTGGGCAACTCGATGACTTCATCCTCGCTGAGCCGCTCTGCGCCGATCTCTTGCAGAACGTCCTCAGGGATCTGGCAATGGGTGGCGCCGGTATCGATGACGGCGAGCAAGTCCCGCGAGGGGCCCCTGACGGAGCCCGACACGCTGATGGTGCGCTCTATGAGGGCTGTGCCGGCCATCTACGGGTTCGCCGCGGCTGCCGCCTGAATGGACTCGATGATCTTGTAGTAGCCGGTGCAGCGGCAGAGGTTGCCCATCATCCAGTCCTTGATCTCCGCCTCGGTGGGATGTGGGTTGTGGTCGAGCAGAGACTTGGCGGCGACCACCTGGCCGGGGGTGCAGATGCCGCACTGGAACCCTCCGTGGTCGATGAAGGCCTGCTGGATGGGAAGTAGCTCTTCTCGGCCCGCCAGACCCTCCACGGTAGTAATTTGGGTCCCGCTGGCGGCGACGCCGGGCATCAGACAGGAGCTGACAATGCGGCCGTCCATGAGGATGGTGCAGGCGCCACAGACGCCGACGGAGCAGCCCTCTTTGGTGCCGGTGAGCCCCAGGTCGTAGCGGATGATATCCACCAGCATGCGGTTGGGCTCAGCCTCGACGGAGTAGGACTGGCCATTGACGGTCAGGTTGATGGGGTATTTCATGAGATCCCTCAGCGGTGTAAGTCAGCGACCGCCTTCGCCCCAAGGACTCGGCCGAGTGGCCTCAGGGGTTAGCGACGCCTGCGAACGGCGGGTCAATGGTATACTCGCCGCGCTATTCACGCAAGGGCAATCGACCCGAGTCCGCATGGCACGCGCGCCGACCGGCCGGACAGGAGCGCGGTGGCGACAACGCTGCAGGAGGCACTATGGTGACCCAAACCGAAGAACGGAAAAATCTCACCCTGCTGGGCGCCAACGACCTGGCGGGATATGGCAACGTCGGCGAGGGGCTCGCGCTTCAGCAGTTACCTGACGGCCGGCGCATCCTCTGGGTGGCCCATGTGGCTCCCCCCTGCGATGTCACCGGACTGGACGTCACCGACCCGAGGAATCCCAAAATCACGGTGCAAACCCGGCTGCGCAACGAAGACGCACGGTCCAATTCCCTCTGCCTGGTGGGCGATCTCCTCCTCGTCGCTCGCGAGACGAACCAGCCGGGCCAAACGCCCGCGGGTCTCGCTATCTTCGATGTAGCCCGACCGGAAGACCCCAAGCTGGTCACAGAGTTCGATGTCTCCGGACCCCACTCCCGAGGAGCCCACTACGTGTGGTGCGTCGATGGGCGCTACGCCCACCTGGCGGCACCGACCTCAGGGTTCGTCCCCGCGGCCAGTCCTCGCGACCACCAGCCTTATACCATCTTGGATATCTCAAACCCGGCGCGGCCTCAGGTAATGGGCCAGTGGTGGCTGCCCGGGACGCGGCAGGGCGACTCCGCGCCGCCACCTCATCGGCACCCAAAGGTCGACCGGGGGTATAAGCTCCACAACGTCCACGTCTATCCGCAACGGCCGGACCGAGCCTATCTCGCTTTCCTGGACGGCGGGGCCATCATCCTGGACATCTCCGACTTCTCGGACATCAGGATGGTGTCGCGTTGGGACTACCATCCCCCCTTCGAGGGATTCACCCACACCGCCATGCCATTCATGAGCCGCGACCTGCTGGTGGTTTGTGAAGAGCGCACTCGTTTGGGCTGCACCGACGAGCAGGCGATGTACATCTGGGTGGTCGATATCCGGGAGGAATCGAATCCCGTGCCCATCAGCACCTGCCCTCTGCCACCTCCCGACCTCTACCGGGACCGCGCGGGCTGGTACGGGCCTCACAACATCTACGAAAACCTGCCGGACCCTAAGACCGCCTGGTGGTCCGAGCGCTACCTGGTGTCTGCCATGTTCAACGGTGGCGTGCGCGTCTACGACCTGGTAAACCCCTTCCGTCCCGAGGAAGTCGCCTACTTTGTGCCCCCTCTGCCTCCGGGCCAGCCGGACATTCGCATGAATGACGTGTACGTCGATGAACGGGGCATCATCTACGCAGGCGACCGCATCGGCGGCGGGATTTACGTGCTGGAGCCGTCGTTCTGATGCGCACCCTCATGATCACCGGGGGAGCCGGCTTTATCGGTTCCAATTTCGTCCGGTTCATGTTGCCGCGTTATCCGGACCTGCGGGTGGTGGTCTTCGACAAGCTCACCTACGCCGGGAACCCGCAGAACCTGTCCGGCCTGCCGGAGCGCTTTGGGGATCGCTATGCCTTTGTGCAGGGCGACATAGCAGACCCCGAGGCAGTCCGGGCGGTGTTTCGGAAGCACCAGCCGGACGGGATCGCCAACTTCGCCGCCGCGACCCACGTCGATCGGGCGATCCTAGGCGCGGCGGACTTTCTGCGCACAGACGTGCATGGGACCTTCATCCTGCTGGAAGCGGCGAGGACTCACGGCGTCGAGCGGTACCTCCAGGTCAGCAC
>CAZPYZ010000340.1:0-5365 GCA_964590215.1 uncultured Dehalococcoidia bacterium
TATCGACCGGGATGCGGGTTTCCTGCTGCCGTACTTGAAATCGGGGATGCGGGTGGTGGACTGCGGGTGCGGGCCCGGCTCCATCACCGCCGGCATAGCGGAGGTGGTGGCGCCCGGTGAGGTGGTGGGCTTCGACCATTCCGAGCCGTCGCTAAACGAGGCGCGGGCCCTGGCGGCGCGGCGGGGCGTCACCAACGTGCGGTTCCTGGCCGGGGACGTTTACGAACCCCCGCTGCCCCGCGCTTCCTTCGACGCCGTGCTCTTCTCCGGCGTCTTGTGCCACCTCACAGATCCCGCCAGGGCCTTGAGCGTTGCGTACGAGTTGCTGAAGCCGGGCGGCATCATCGGCGCCAGGGAGGCCCAGAAAGGAGGCGACTGGTTCAGCGGTCCGGGGAGCGAGGCCATGGACCGCTACAACCGGTTCCTCATCGACGACTGGCAGGCGGCAGGGGCCGACCCAACGCTGGGCCGCCGGCTCAAGACGCTGCTGCGGGAGGCCGGATTCGTTCGGGTGGAGGGCATGCCGCGGTACTCCCTCGCCTTTTCGTCCCCCGCGGCGCTTAAGGACTCCACACCAAAAAGGCTACGAGACCCGGAGTTCATCGGGAGGCTGCTCACTCGGGGATGGACAACGCCACAGGAACTGGAGGAGGTAATCCAAAAGGCGCGGATCTGGTCGTCCAGCCCGGACTCTTACGCCGCAGTCGCTGAATGCAATGCGGTGGGTTGGAAGCCAGACCTGTAAGTGCGAAACAAACGTTGGGATGGGGAGCCAGTTTGAGAGAAAGGGGAGCCGGCAATGCCAGAGATTAGGGCGATAACGCTCGCAGGATCGGAGACGGCAGTCAGCGAAGCCGATGTGGAGGCGCTCCGGGCGGGCCTCCGGGGCCAGCTGCTGCTCGAGAAGGATGATGGATACGACGCAGCGCGCCGGGTCTACAACGCCATGATCTTGCGGAGCCCGGCCATGATCGTGCGGTGTGGCGGAGTTGCCGACGTTATGGCGGCAGTGAACTTCGCCCGAGACCAGGACCTCCTGGTCTCCGTGCGCGGGGGAGGTCACAACGTCGCAGGCACGGCGGTCTGCCACGGTGGAGTCATGATCGACCTATCCGGGATGCGAGCAGTACGAGTCGATCCCGCCAACAGGACCGCGCGCGCAGAAGGCGGTACCACCTGGCGAGAGTATGACCACGAAACCCAGGCCTTCGGCCTGGCTTCGACGGGCGGCTTTTTCCCCAGCACCGGGGTCGGCGGGCTCACGCTGGGAGGTGGCGTCGGCTGGTTGATGGGGAAGTGCGGCCTGAGCCTGGACAATCTCCAGTCCGCCGATATCGTCACGGCCGACGGGAGGCTACTTACCGCGAGCGCCACCGACAACCAAGACCTGTTTTGGGGCCTGCGGGGTGGCGGTGGAAACTTTGGTGTCGTGACGTCCTTCGAGTTCCGGCTGCATCCCATCGGCCCCCTCATCACCGGCGGGCTCGTAATCCACCCTTTTGAACGGGCGAAAGAAGTCTTCCAATTTTTTCGGGAGTTTACGGCCACAGCCCCAGACGAAGTTCGGGCGCTGGCGGTCCTGATGACCACGCCGGAGGGTGCTCCTGCTGCCGCGATCGTGGTGTGCCATTGTGGGACGCCTGAGCAAGGGGAGCGAGACCTGCGTGCCCTGAAGCAATTCGGCCCCCCACTAGCCGACCATATTCAGCCCATGCCTTATACCTCCATGCAAGGTCTCTTGGAAGACGGGTTTCCCTGGGGCCTGCAGAACTACTGGAAGTCTAACTTCATGAAACAGCTGCCCGATGAGGCGATAGACATCATGGTCGAGCGCTTCAAGCAGGTGGCCTCACCGCAGTCTGCTATCGCTATTGAGCAGGTGGGCGGAGCGGTCAGCCGCGTGGGGCGGGACCAGACAGCGTTCAACCACCGGGACATGGCATTCAATTTCCTTTCCCTGGGTATCTGTCCCGATCCGGCAGACATCGGAACGGTGACTCGTTGGGCACGAGAAACGTGGGAGGCGGTTCAGCCCTTCTCACAGGGAGGGGTCTACGTGAACTATCTTGGACCTGAGGCGGAGGAGGGCCGGGACCGGCTAGTCGCCGCCTATGGACCGGAAAAGTATGCACGGCTGGCGGCGCTCAAGCAAAAATTTGACCCCCTAAACCTGTTTAGATTCAACCAGAACATCAAGCCTCAAGGGTAATTCCGGTCACGCGAGCCCGCGGCAGTCAGGGCATCTTTAGGGGCGTGGGTACGGCTGCCTGCGCCGCCCGGAGCCGGGATCAGGTAGTCGCCGACGGGGTCATCCCGATAACGGAGCGAATCTTCCTGGGGCTCGGAAACCGGGGCGCATGTGTGCCGCGATGCTCCACCACGGAGGTGGTCTTCAGTTAGGAGTTGTCACGAAACAGTAGTTTCAGTTGGGACCAGCGCTGGGCGGGGTACCAGCGTGTAATTCCAGTCCCCATGGAAGGGGTCTTTGCGCAAATGGATGGTGTCGAGTTCGCGGTCAGGGACGCGGCGTCCGGCAGGGTACCGGTTGGTGTCCAGCGCGGCCTGGACCCGCAGCCCGGTCCGAGCTGCGGGCATTGGCCGTTGCCTTTCAGGAGGATGCACGGCTGCTTCTCCAGATCCAGGAGGGCAAGAGATTGTCCGGTTATTCATCGCAGTTGCGCAGGTAGTCCGGCTCGTAGATGGCGGCGCAGGCGGGTGTGAGCTTCAGGGGCGGAAGGTGTCCACCATCACCGCAAGCTCGCCGGTCTGGGGCGGTCGGGAGAGGCTCGCCGTGGGGCACGCGGGCGGGCGCCGTAGTCCCCACCCGCAAAGTAGATGACCTCGTCGCAGTCGATGTTCGAGTGATAGTGGTGGATGGGGTCCGCGCGCAAGGATATCCGGGGCCGGGAGCACGTCCAGTGGCTGCCGGACAGGGTACGGTGGGAGAGATCCTTGCGGCGCGTGGCTATCAAGGCGGTGCGCCACCGTTTGCAGGGTCGGGGCGCATAGAAGCACGGCCGGAAAGCCGGTGACACTGGGGCTGTGCCCCAGACCCCAGGTTCACCCAGCGGTAGTTTGCCCCGCCTCCCTCGACTGAGTGCGGCTGTCCGGCCGCACGCCTAGCCCGAAAGCCTCCGGCCAGTAGCCGGGGTTGCCGAAGACGTGCTTCAGGCCCTCCGCCAGGATCTGCTCCATGACCGCGTGTTTGCCGGGAATGCTCATAATGGACCCTCACCCTAACCCTCTCCCAGAGGGAGAGGGGAATTCTTGCAGTGCACAGATTCTCACAGAAAACCAGACTATTGTAATCTCCAGCATTCGGGCGGAAGTCCGTCGCAGGTCCGGTTGGCCGAGTTCACGATTCAGAGTTCATTCCGGACACGTTGAACCTTGAACACTGAACACTGAACACCGGACGGTATACTATTACGTATGCGTTATAGTAATACTTTAACGGTGAATTTAAGGAGGACATATGGCTAGACGCCGGCTGAGTTTTGAGAGGGTCACGGTGTCCTTGCCCGCAGACCTCGTACGTTATGCGGATCACCGGGCCCACCGGCTCGGCACCAGCCGCAGCCAAGTAATAACCGAAGCTGTTGCAGAGCGCCGCGCCCGTGACGAAGAGGAGGCCGCTCGGGAGGGCTACGCATTCTACGCCCGAGAAGCCGAAGACTTTGCCTCGGCCAGCTTCAGGGCCGTCTCGGAAGCTATCCTCGATGCCGGTTAGACGCGGCGAGATTTACTGGGTCGAGTTCGATCCGGTTAAGGGGAGCGAGCAAGGAGGGCTACGGCCAGCCCTCGTGGTCCAAAACGACGTGGGCAACGAGCACAGCCCGACGACGGTGGTGGCGGCCATTACCCGCACGGTGCCGCCGCGACCGTATCCCTTTGTCGTGACCATCGCACCAGAGGACAGCGGCTTGTCCTACGTCAGTGCGGTGAACTGCGCCCAACTGGCTACGATTCAACAAGATGGGTCCACGTCACGTCTCCGGCCGGCGCGGCGGGGCGACGAGATCCGCCCGCTGGGCCGTTTGAGCCGGACAAAGCTGTCAGAAGTAGATGCGGCCCTGAAGTACAACCTTGGACTGACTTAACGGCGGACAGGCTATACTTGCTGCGTCTGACGTAGCCTACACCAAGAACATGCTACGCCGGATGCAGGTTATTCATGGTATTCGTCAACCGCAAGGACGAGCTGGCACGGCTCGAGGCTTGGTGGGACCGTGGAGTCCAAGGCGCCCTGGGGCTCGTCTGGGGGAGGCGGCGTGTGGGGAAGACGGAACTCCTGCAGCAGTTCGCGCGGGGCCGGCGCGCCGTGTTCCATATCGGGGCGCGCCGGCCGGCCGCTAACGAGCTGCGCCTGCTGGCCGGCGAGGTAGCCGCCACGACCAGCGATACGTTCCGCGACCTCAGCCGCCGCCCTTTCGTCGACTGGACAGACGCCCTCGAAACCGTCGCGGCGGCGGCCAGGGACGAGCCGCTGCTCCTAGTGCTGGACGAGTTTCCGGAGCTGCTGGAAGTCACGCCTGAGCTGCCCAGCATCCTGCGGGCTATATGGCAGCGCGTCCAACCCCAAACCCGCCTGAAAGTGCTCCTCTGCGGTTCCGCTGTGAGGACGATGGAGGCGATGCAGAAGGAGCGAGAGCCGCTCTACGGGCGGATCGACCTTTCGCTCATGGTTCACCCCTTCCGCCCCCACGAGGCAGGAGAGATGCTGCCGCGCCTGACGCCCTCAGACCGAGCCCTGGTTTGGGGCATCCTCGGAGGCGTTCCACAGTACCTGGCCTGGTGGGACCAAGAACGGCCCATCGCGGAGAATCTGGAGACGCTGGTATGCACACCGGGGGGCCGCCTACTCCTCGAGGGTGAGCTAATGATGGCCACGGAGGGAGAGCGCGGCGACCTCACAAGCCAGACGCTGTACGCAATCGGCGCACGGCGCACCAAGTTTGCCGAGATCAAAGACGCGGTCCGATCCGATCCGACGCGAACCCTGGCACGGCTGCGTGAGCTGCGTTTGATCGACCGGATGATGCCCGTAACCGAGGAGGAGGGCTCCAGCCGCAGGCGCCTCTACCGGATTGCGGATAATTTCCTCGCCTTCTGGTTGAGCGTCGTGGACCGCTACCGGACCCAGATCGATCTCGGCCTTGGAAAGACGATCCTTCCGGTATTGATGCGGGAGCTGGACGACTTCATGGGACCGCGTTGGGAAGAGGCCTTCCGAACCCATCTGCGGCGCCTGGCCCAGGAGGGCCGGCTCTCCCTGCAGATCGTCGCCATCGGACCGTTCTGGGGACCTGCCACGGAGGTCGAAGGGGAGAACGAGATAGACGCAGTAGCGCTGGCCGGCCGCGAG
>CAZPYZ010000341.1:0-1719 GCA_964590215.1 uncultured Dehalococcoidia bacterium
GGTGCTGAACAACGCCACATGCGTCATCTTTCTCGTTGGTGGAGAGGATAAGGCGGAAGCGCTGTGGGAGGTTCTGGAGGGCGACCACCAGCCGGACCGTTTCCCCTCCCAGGTTATCCGCCCCCTGCAGGGGACCCTGGTGTGGTTGGTGGACCGAACGGCGGCGCGCCGGTTGAGGCCGGCTGGATAACCACGGTCAGTTCGCCTTGTAGGTCAATAAACCCCTTCCCCCCGCCGTGGGGGAAGGTGGGGATGAGGGGGAAGGGGGATCACTATGCTGCAGCTTGCTGGTCGCCAGATGGTTGTGTTGTCCGCTCTCGCCGCCTTCACCTTCCTGCTCACCTGGGGTGTGTTCCTGCCCAGCGTCCTGATGGACTCCACCGCCCAGGCCCAGGCACAGGAGGCGTACAAGAACACCGGGGCTGCCTCGTGCGGCGCCTCGAATTGCCACGGGAGCACGACGCCCAAGCCTGATTTCCCCAAGTTGAACGAGAATCTCGTCTGGTTCCAAAAGGACAAACATGCGAAGGCGTTCGCCACCCTCACCAACGAGAAACTGAAATCCGGCGTCCGCCCCTCCAAGATCAGCCAGGAGTTGAAGATCGCCAAAGCGGAGACCAGTGAACGCTGCCTGAGCTGCCACGCCGTCAATGTCAAACCTGAGCTGCGGGGTCCCAAGTTCGATCTCAGCGAGGGGGTCCATTGCGACGGCTGCCACGGCCCAGGGGAGAAATGGTTGGAACCACACGCCGAGAAGGGATGGACCCACGCACAGTCGGTGAAGGTGGGCATGTACGACACCAAGGACCTGCTCCTGAGGGCGGAGAAGTGCGTGTCCTGCCACCTGGCCATCGAGCATGAGTTAGTAACCGCGGGACACCCCGACCTCCTCGCGTTCGAGCTGGACAGCTTCAGTGCCTCGATGCCGCCTCATTGGCGGGATAAGGGGACCTGGTTCGGCACGCGGGCCTGGGCGACCGGGCAGGCCGTCTCCCTGCGCGAGGGCATGAAGCAACTGGCCCAGCGGGCAAGCAGCAAGGCCCCGGAGAAATTGCTCGATGAGGCATGGCAGAAGGCCCGTGGCATTGCCATCGTCTTCCGGCACCTGCTCGGCCAGGTCGCGCCCGAGAGCCAGAAAGCCCTGGACCAGGATCTCGCGACCCTGACCACCCTCCTGGGGAAGCCCGGTGGCGACCGGGGGAAGATCGCCGCCACGGCGACCCAGGTGGCCAAGGCGATGGACCAGCTGGCTCCCAAGATTGCCAGCCGGGAGTTTGACCAGGCAGCGACCAAGGGGCTCATCCAGGCCATCGCCGGCGCCGCGGAGCCCATCTCCTCCGTCGGCATCCGGGGAGCGGAGCAAGCCGCCATGGCCCTCGACCGGCTCTACAACACATACTCCAAGGCCCCGGGGAACCAGGCGGACAAAGGGATGAAGACCGCCCTGGACAACCTGTTCGCGGGTGTGGAAGACCCCAAGAAGTTTGACGCCAAGCGGTTCGTGGCGGACATGAAGGCTGTGCAGGGGAGTTTCAAGTAAGGGGTCGCGCTACTTTCGTCGCCACTCGTCAATGAGGTTGGCGATCAGCCCTGTCCAACCGGTCTGGTGGGACGCGCCAAGCCCTTGGCCGGTGTCGCCGTGGAAATACTCATAGAAGAGGAGATAGTCCCGCCAATGGGGGTCCTGCTGCAACTTCGCCGTGTCGCCATAGACCGGTC
>CAZPYZ010000341.1:1729-5363 GCA_964590215.1 uncultured Dehalococcoidia bacterium
AATGGGGGTCCTCTTGGAACTTGCGCACGTTCCCGTAGATGGGACGTCTGCCCCTGGCATCGCGGGTGAAGAGGCGAATGAGGGCGTCGGCGAAGCCGTACGCGAGCTCGCCCAGGGTCACGGGCTTCTCACCCTCCGCCGTGCTCTCGAGGGTGAACAGATCACCATAGGCGGTGCGCAGTTTGCGTAAGGATTCAATCATGAGAAAGGTCGTGGGGAACCACACGGGTCCCCGCCAGTTGGAGTTGCCCCCCTTGAGATTCGCCAGGGATTCGGCGGGCTCATAGCGCACGACATTATCCTCGAAGCTGAAGGGGTGCTGTTCGTGGTATTTCGACAGGCTCCGCAAGCCGTAGTCGGCACGGAACTCCGCTGGATCCCAGACACGCTTGAGCAAGTCGAGCATCTGGTGAGGGTTCATGATGGCGAGGACATGCACCTGCTGGCCATCATGCTCGACGGTGGTCACGCACTGCTGCACGATGTCCTGCCGATTCTTCAGAAACCAGTCGAGGTTCCCCCGGAACTCTTCGAACGGTTTAATCCAGTTCTCCTCCAGCCGCTCAATGGCGTAGAGGGGGATCAGCCCCACCAGTGAGCGCAGGCGGAACTTGTGGAACTCGCCGTTCGGATAGCGCAACACATCGTAAAAGAACCCATCCTCCTCATCCCAGAGTTGGTAGTCGCGACCCCCCATCCGCTTCATCGCGGCGCCGATATAGACGTAATGCTGGAAGAACTTGGTCGCCAGCGACTCATACACGCTGTTTTCCTTCGCCAGCTCGAGCGCAATGCGCATCAGGTTCTGGCAGAACATCCCCATCCAGGCCGTCGCATCCGACTGTTCCAGCTTTGCATCCCCGGGGATCTTGTGGCTGCGGTCGATGACGGTGATGTTGTCCAGGCCGAGGAAGCCCCCCTCAAAGACGTTGTTGCCCTCGCTATCCACCTTATTCACCCACCAGGCGAAGTTGATGAGCAGCTTGTGAAAGCAGCGCTCGAGGAACGCCCGGTCAGGTGTACCTGAGCGAATACGATCCATGTTATACACGCGCCAGACCGCCCAGGCGTGCACCGGGGGATTGAGATCGGAGAACTCCCATTCGTATGCGGGAATCTGCCCATTCGGATGCTGGAACTGCTCAAAGAGGAAAAACCAGAGTTGTTCCTTGGCGAACTCCGGGTCCACGAGGGCAAAGGTCACGCTCTGAAAGGCGAGGTCCCACGCGGCGAACCAGGGATATTCCCATTTGTCCGGCATGGAAAGGATGCGCATGGAGTTGAGGTGGCCCCAGTGGATGTTGCGAAGGCGGCGGCGCGACTCCGGCGGGGGCCAGTGCGGGTTGTCCCCCTCCAG
This sequence comes from uncultured Dehalococcoidia bacterium, assembly GCA_964590215.1. Classification (GTDB taxonomy): domain Bacteria; phylum Chloroflexota; class Dehalococcoidia; order SHYD01; family SHYD01; genus CAZPYZ01. The sequence continues at coordinate 3,087 of CAZPYZ010000341.1, forward strand.
CCACTCCTCCACGTTGTAGAGGTAGATCTGCTTGCTCCAGAGCATGCCCGCGCAGGCCTGCCGTTGGATGCGACGTTCGTCTTCTGTCGCCTCCGGAGGGTGGATGACCTCGTAGAATGCATCGGCCTCCGCGCGGCGCGTGGCGACGATGTGGTCCACCTCCGTGAGCGGCTCCCGCAACGGTCTGTCCGAGAGCCGCAGCCGGACAACGACCGATCCACCCGCCGGGACCCGCAGGTCGGCATAGTGCAAGCATGTTTTCGTCCCCACCTGCGCCGGGTTGACGCAGTCCTCTCCCTGCAGGATGTGCCGGTGGAAGGCGTCTTTCACGTAGGGGGTGCGGCTCCGCGCCCATGCGCCGAAGACGCGCTCCGCATGGGTCTCGTTGTTGGTGAACAAGAGCCGCGCGCCCGCCTGGCCATACAGGTAGCGTTCACCCAGCCGATACTCAAACGGCAGGTTCTGCAGCGGCTCTACGAGGGTGTCGTCCGCGCGCAGGCTGATGTAGTCCGGCCCGCTGGGCCCGACACGGATACACGGCTCTGGCTTTGGCTCCGGTCCCCACGCCCATGTATTGCGGAACCAGAGATGCGGCAGAATGTGGATGGGTGCGTCTTCAGGGCCTCGATTGCACACCTCGATACGGATGCACGTGTCCTCTGGGCTGGCTTTCGCGTATTCGACGAAGACGTCGAAGTAGCGGTCGTCGTCGAAAATCCCGCTATCGAGCAACTCATATTCCGGCTCTGTCCCCCGGCGGCGCCGGTTCTCCTCGATAAGTTGGGTGTAGGGATACTCCGCCTGGGGGTACTTGTAGAGATACTTCATGTAGGAGTGGGTGGGCGTGCCATCGAGGTAGAAGTAGTACTCCTTCACATCCTCACCGTGGTTGCCTTCCGAGGGCACCAATCCGAACAGCCGCTCCTTCAGGATGGGATCGCGCCCATTCCACACCGCCAGTGCGAAGACCAGCAATTGGTAGCGGTCGCACCATCCGGCCAGTCCATCCTCACCCCAGCGACAGGCTTTTGAACGGGCCAGGTCATGCGGAAAGAAATCCCACGCCGTCCCGTAGGGGCTATAGTCCTCGCGGACGGTGCCCCACGACCGCTCACTGACATACGGACCCCACTTTTGCCACGGGCGCACGAACCCTGTGAAGGGCGCTCGCAGACGTTCGTGTTCCTCGGTGCGTGGTGCAGTCTTAGCGGCCATGGAATACAGCCTCTCAGAGTGACATCACTGTGGACGTACGTGCGCCCCAGTGTGCAGGACTCACACCTCAGCTCACGTGGCTGGCAGGGGTGTCTTGGCCGATGAGCCGGAGCAGACCATGCGGGTCCACCACCTCAATCCCATCCAGGCGGGTGCGGATTAAGCCTTTCGCTTCCAGCAGCGCCAGCGCACGGCGGACCTGCTCCGGGTCAGCCTGCAGGTGGTGGGCCATGGCAGCGACGTCGAGGCCGGTCGGCCCGCTCGCAGTCCCGCTCCTTTCCAGGAGGAGCGGGACGACACGCTCATAGAAGCCGGTGAGGGCCAGCTCCAGGACACGGACGTCGGTGGCGCGCAGGCGGGTCGCGAGCAGACGCACCAACCGCAGCGCGGCCTCGGGTGATTCGGCTAAGACGGTGCGGAAGGCATCTTCCGGCACATAGTCAGCCTCGATGGGGGTCAGCGCGACGACGGTGGCATTATGCAGGCCCCCCCCCATCGCGGCCAGCTCACCAACGGCCTCACCCGGTCCGGCCGTCCCGAGCGGGACCTGCTGACCTTCCAACCCGCTGATGGAGACGGCCACCGTCCCGCTTTTGAGCAGGTATACCCCGGAGGCCAGATCACCCTCGCGCAGGAGCACTGCACCGGCCTCCCGCCGAATGGGGCGGGCGCCGCTGAAGAAGAGCGCACGGGCATGCGGGGACAGGCCACGGAAGAGCGCCGGGATCTGCTGGGACGTGGAGAGCGCACGCCGCCTGGGCGACTGATGCCGCTCAGGTTGGTGGGGCGTGACGCCAGCCAACCAGGCCCGCAGGCGTGCCCGCAACATGGGGGCACCCCACGGACGTAAGACCACGTCCGTGCCGACGCCGAGGAGCCGGACCGTTTCCGGACCGGCCTCGTAGGCCAGGATGACGATCGGCAGATCGCCTACGGTATTCTCTGCACGGAGGCGTTCGGCAAGCTCCAGGGGCGAACCTTCGCCCGGCCCTGGGGCCAGGATGAGCACGTCCGGGCGTTCCAGCACCAGTTCGGCGTGCAGTCGGTCCAGCGATGAGGCGG
>CAZPYZ010000342.1:0-5361 GCA_964590215.1 uncultured Dehalococcoidia bacterium
GCGTTAAGGGACAACCCGCAGCTCCGGGAATATGTGGAGCAGCTCGAGGCCGGCCAGGAGTCCCCGACAGCGCCCGACGCCGAGCCTCTGCGCCAGGAGGACGTGCTCAAGAGCGTGGAGGACTTCTTCCGCCGTGACGACCGCCCGCCGCATCAGCCACCTGCCGGCTAGACTAGAAACCACCCAGGTGAATCTGCAAGCCCGGCGAGCGTAGTACGTGGTGCGTCGTGAGTAGGGAATAGCCCCCGCCTACTCACCACTCCCTACGCACCACTCACCACGTGAACGGAGGGCATCAGCTGTTCAAGAAATCGCGGACATAGTCGTCCGCTGGCCCCGCCCGCAGCTCACGCTCGGTCCCAACCTGCACCAGCCGGCCCTCCCGCATCAAGGCGATCCGGTCGGCCATCGCATACGCGTCTGCCATGTTATGGGTGACGTAGAGGGTTGTCGCCCGAAGTTGTTCGTGCAGCCGCTTGATCTCACTCCGGACCTTTACCCGGCTGGGGGGATCCAGGTTGGTTATCGGCTCGTCCATCAGGAATAGCTGTGGCGAGGTGGTCATCGCCCGAGCCAGGGCGACGCGCTGACGCTGGCCCGATGAGAGCTGGTCCGGTTTCCGCTCGAAGAGCTGCTCCTCTAGCCCTGCACGCCGGGCTACGTCTCTCACCCACCCGGCTATCTGGTCGGCCGTCCACTTTCTGACCTTAAGGGGAAAGGTCACATTGGTGAACGAGCGCTCGTCCAACACCCGCATGTGGGGCCAGAGGGCGTAGCTCTGGAAGATCATTTGCACGTTGCGCTTTCCCACCGGCACGGGGTTGGCCCACATCTCCCCCAGGTAGACGTGCCCTGAGTCCGGCTCCTCCAGCCCAGCTATGACCCGCAGCAGCGTCGTCTTCCCGCTGCCCGATGCCCCCACGACGACCACGAACTCCCCGCTCTCGATGTCGAGGCTCAAGTTATCCAACGCAACGACCTTGCCGAAGTGCTTGGTGAGCCGGACCAGACGGACGTCCATCACCAGGAATGCTAGCACAGCATCATTAATTGATTGATTAGCCCCCGTTGCCGGGGTAACCATCCGGTGGTTCAATGGTTATAGGGTAGAAGAGGCCGGGGAGGTGTGCCATGACCGTTCGTTTGAGACCAGCTACGCAGCCAGCTGTGCAAGACTTCCTGCCGATCCGGGCCATCGACCACGTTGAGTTCTGGGTCGGCAACGCCCACCAGGCCGCCCACTTCTACCAAAAGGCCTTCGGCTTCCAGCTCCTCGCCTACGCTGGCCCCGAAACAGGCGTCCGGGACCGGGCCAGCTACGCCCTCACCCAGGGGAACGCGACCTTCGTCCTCACCGCCGGGTTGAGACCCGACAGCCCCATCGCCCAGCACGTTGCCCGTCACGGCGACGGCGTGCGAGACATCGCCCTGCGGGTAGACGACGTGGACGCAGCCTTCCGGCATACTACAGACCGAGGCGCGAAGGCCATGCTAGATCCTGTCACCATAGCCGGGGAAAAAGGCGCCATCCGCCGCGCCACTATCGCCACCTATGGCGACACCGTTCATTCCTTCATCAACCGCGAAGGCTACACCGGCGCCTTCTACCCGTTGTACCACCGCCGATCCAGACCGAAGCACGGCGAGCAGGCGCCCCCGACTGTCGGGGCCGGCATCGAGGCCATCGACCATATCGTCGGCAACGTCGAACTGGGCCAGATGGACCGCTGGGCCTCCTTCTACCGGGATGTCATGGGCTTCAATCAATTGGTCCATTTCACTGACGAGGCCATCAGCACCGAGTACACCGCCCTGATGTCCAAGGTCATGCAGGACGGGGCCGGCCGCATAAAATTCCCCATCAACGAACCGGCCCCGGGCAAGCGCAGGAGCCAGATAGACGAATACCTTGAATTCTACGGTGGCCCTGGCGTCCAGCACATCGCGCTCCACTCCAGGGACATCATCCAAACCGTGCGGGCGCTGCGCGAGGGAGGGGTGCAGTTCCTCCGCGCGCCGGACACCTATTACGAATCGCTCCGGGAGCGGCTGGGACCCATCCAGGAGGACTTTGACACGATCCGCGAGCTGCAGATTCTGGCTGATAGGGACGACGAAGGCTACTTGCTCCAGATCTTCACCAGGCCCGTCCAGGACCGCCCAACCCTCTTCTTCGAGATCATCCAGCGCCGCGGCGCCACCGGCTTCGGCGCCGGCAACTTCAAAGCCCTCTTTGAGGCCATCGAGGCTGAGCAGCGCAGAAGGGGTAATCTGTGAACCGCCTGCGGGCCATCATTGCGAAATGCCCTCCTATCACCGCCTAGGCACCATTCCTCCCAAACGGCACACCCAGTTCCGCTCTCCCGAAGGCCGCCTGTATGCGGAGGAGGTGTTCGGGACCCGCGGCTTCAGCGGCATCTACTCTGTGCTTTATCACCTAGCTCTACCCGCCCGGACCAAGCGGATCGAACCCCATGGCTCCATCGCCCTCGAAACCTGGGACCCCGGCGTCCACCGCCTGCACCGCCTGCGCGGAGGAGACCTCACTAAGGAGGGGGATCCAGTGACGGCCCGCATCCCTATCCTTTTCAATGACGAGGTAACGATCAGCCTGGCCACGACCACCCAGGTCCAGGACTGTTACTACAAGAACGGGACTCACGACGAGTGCGTCTTCGTCCACGAGGGCGCCGGTGTGCTCGCCACAAACCTGGGAGAGGTGCCCTTCCGCGCGGGGGATTACCTGTGCATTCCTCGCGGGACCGTGCAGCAGTTGCGTTTGGAAGGGGGGCGAGGCCGCTTGCTTGTGGTGGAGGCGGCAGGGCCTATCGACACTCCCCTTCGTTACCGCAACGAGCACGGGCAGCTTCTGGAGCACGCACCCTACTGGGAGCGCGATTTCCGCGGGCCAGAACGATTGGAAACCAACGCCGCGCAGGAGGAGGGAGAGGTCCGGCTTTTGGTGAAAATCGGCGCCGAACTCTACTGCCACTACCTCGATCACCATCCCTTCGACGTCGTCGGCTGGGACGGTTACCTCTACCCCTATGCCTTCAACATCCAGGACTACGAGGCCAGGACCGGGCGGCTCCACGTACCGCCTACCATGCACCAGGTCTTCGAAGGACCAGGCTTCGTCATCTGCAACTTCGTGCCTCGCAAGCTTGAGTGGGACGAAAACGCGGTTCCGATCCCCTACTTTCACTCCAACATCGATTCCGACGAGGTCATCTACTACGCGGGGGGCAATTACGGCGCCCGCCGGGTCCAGCATGGCGATCTCACCTTCCATCCGAGGGGCCTCCCTCACGGCCCGTCTGCAGGCGCGATGGAGGCGAGCCTCAACCGGCCGCGGGAGACCGACGAACTGGCGGTCATGGTGGACACGTTTCGGCCGCTCAAGCTGACCATCGCCTGCGACGCAATCGACGACCCAGACTACATGCGCAGTTGGGACGAGTAGTCTCAGGGCTTGGAGCTCCGGATTCCGGTTAGCCAGTCCGAACCCAGCCGCGCGAACCCCGAAACCCGACACTCACCACACCTGCCGCACCGTAGGAGCTACCATGACCACCCAAACCGGCTTTGACCTGTACCGAGAGTTGGGCGTTCGTCCCGTTATCAACGCACGGGGCAACCAGACCGTCCTGGGAGGCTCTTCACCGTCTCAGGAAGTGCTCGCCGCCATGGCCGCCGCGAACGACACCTACGTGGAGATGGAGGAGCTGCTGGCCAGGTCAGGGGAGGTCATCGCCGGCCTTCTGGGTACCGAGGCCGCCTACGTCACCTCCGGCTGCGCCGCCGCCCTCGCTCTTTCCACCGCCGCCTGCATCGCTGGGATGGACCCCGACAAGGTGGGCCGCATCCCGGACACCGCGGGGATGAAGAACGAGATCGTCTTCCAGGGGGCTCAGCGCTACAGCTACGACCGCTGCTACACCATCCCCGGCGGCCGGTTGGTCTTCCCAGGTGACGAGAGGGGCTGCACCGCGCAGCAGCTGGAGGCCGCGTTCGGGCCCAACACCGCCGCCCTCGCCTACTACATGCGCCCCGATTGGAAGGACAACGTGGTCTCGCTGAGGGACGCGGTGGCCATCGCCCATCGCAAGGGTGTGCCGGCCATTATTGACGCCGCGGCCCAGATCTACCCTCTCGACTACTTCCGCGACGTCGCACAGGCAGGCGACCTCGTCTGCTTCGGCGCCAAGTACTTCGGCTCCCCCCATTCCACCGGCATCCTGACCGGCAAAAGGGCCCTCGTCGAGGCGGCGGCGGCCCAGGGGTTCATCGGCTTCGAGACAGCTTCCGGCCCGCGACCCTTCGGCAGGGCGTTCAAGGTGGACCGGCAGGAGGTGGTTGGGGTCGTGGTCGCCATCAGGCGCTGGTTCGCCATGAACCACGAGGAACGCCTGCTGCACATCGAGGAGAGGCTGCGGGTCCTCGAGGAAGCCCTGTCGGTGTTCCCCCACCTGGACACGAAGCGCGAGCCGAACTTCCCCGCTCCTTTCACCGGCATTCGGATAAGGCTCGACCCTGACCGGGTGGCGGCGGTGACCCGAACCCTGGACCAAGGCGATCCCCGCATTTGGGTCCGGGCCGAAGGCGGTGCAGTGGTAGCCCACGTGCATACTCTCAATGAGGGAGAGGTGACGCTCCTGGCCCGGCGCCTTCGGGAGGCCCTGACCCAGGCCTAGAGTCAGCCCCTTTTCTCTAAGCGCTCCAAGCGGTCGGCTATCTCCTTGAGCTGGCGCTTGATGTCGTTGTCTCCAGTCTCGCGAACTAGAAACGCTGCGAGAGACGCGGTCACAAGTCCGAACAGGGCGATCCCGAAGAGCATGAGGAAAATGGCGATACCCTTGCCTTCGGCTGTGACTGGATATTTGTCCCCATAGCCGACGGTGGTCACCGTCGTGATAGCCCACCAGAGTGCATCCCAGAACCCGTCGATAGTCCCGCCCTCGCCTCGTTCCGCGACGCTCATGCCAAAGGCGGATAGCAGGACCACCGCCGCTGCGGTAACGACACTGTAGGAAAGGGCGTGCGTGGCAAGAACGCTGCGGAACCTGCGCGCCAGGACGAAGGCCACCACGACGATCCGGAGAAAGCGTAGGGCCCGCAACGGGCGGAAGACGGGGACGGCAACCATCACGACGTCCAGCCAGTTGTCTCGCAGGTACCGAAGCCGGCCGGAAGCGAGGTAGGTCTTCGCGAGCAACTCCAAAGCGAAGGCGCTCCAGATGAGGAGGTCGGCTTGGATGAAAGCTTCCTCGGCTTCCTCGCTCAAATCAAACAGCAGAGGTCCGAGTAACAGCGGCACCATAAGGAGGGACAGGACAAGCATCGGCACGCGAGTCGCTCTGT
>CAZPYZ010000343.1:0-5315 GCA_964590215.1 uncultured Dehalococcoidia bacterium
GCCCGTTCCGGGACTGCGCCTGGGACGGGGGCCCTTCGGGCACGTGGAACACTACCCGGAGGTGTTGGTACATGGATCCGTGCTCAGGCAGATTCCCTTGCCCCTACGTCCGCCCGCCCCTGCGCTTGCGCCAGCAGCGACAACGTTTTGTCGATACGGCATCGGCAAGCGCCTAGCTCGGCACCTGATACTTGAGCAGGACTTCTTGCCGCAGCTTCGTGGACTCCAGGATCGCGAGGCACACCTCCAGGGTGGCCTTGCCCCAACGGCCGTCGTGGGCAGGGAGCGGCCGGTCGTTGCGCCATGCCTCGTAGAGGCAGTCAAGCTCAGCGTCGCGTTCGGAGCCCCGCACCGGGACCGGTATCTCCCGTCTCCCTTCACCGTCGTAGAGGAGCAGGCCGTCCGGCGACTGCCGGATATCGCCCTGTTCGCAGCTCACCAGGGTCAGCCCGTAGAACTCGTGACGCTTCTGTGGAGGCCGCCCTCCCCACGCCCCCTGGCGCGTCCCAGCGTAGCGCACCGAGTCCTTGTAGCTCGCCTCCTCCTCGGGACTGTCAAAGCTCTTGAACCGTGTTCTAGTACGCACGTGGTGGCCGGTCTCTCTGGGAGCGCCTCTGGCGTCGACTCCGAAGGTAAGCTCGGTGCTGTCGAAGTGAGCGTAGCCGTTGAAGGCCAGGGTCGCGGCCGCGCCTCCCTCGAAATCGAGGAAGGCCGCATAGCTCCCTTCAACTGGCCGTGCGGGATCGGCTTTGCTGGTGGTGGCCCGGACGCAGCGCACCATCCCGCCGCCGATGGCCCTGACAATATCGACCTGGTGGGGACCCTGCCGGAACACGACGCCGCCTCCCTTGGCGGCGTCCAGCTCCTCTGGCATCCTGGGGAGATAGAGCCAGTCGTTCCACCACCAGGTGTTGATCATGAGGAGCCTGCCCAGGGTCCCACCGCGCACCAGCTCCGCCATCTGCATGATGGCCGGCGTGAAGGCTGGAGTCGTCCCCGCCATCAGCCGGACACCGTTGCGTTGCGCGGCTTCGATCATGGCGTCGCAATCCTCCAGCGTAAGAGCTATGGGCTTGGTGACCACCACGTCCTTGCCGTGTTCCGCCGCGATGGTGGCGTGTTGCGCATGGAGGTGGTTGGGAGTGAGGACATAGACCGCGTCCACCTTGGGGCTCTTGCACATGGCCTCGACGTCCGCATAGGCCTCGCCGCCAAACTCCCGCGCAAACTTCTCCCGCGCTTCCGGCCTGAGGTCGGCCGCGGCGGTAATGGCAACCTCGGGATGGGCCATCAGCTCCGGCAGTACGTCGTTACTGACGGCGCCGAGGCCCGCGATGCCGAAGCGGATCGTCATGTTCATTCCCTGACGCGGCGCCCACGCGCGGGGGATTCCCGACAAGGTCGTAGAAGAAGACGAGGTGGCCTTCGCGGCGCCCACGCGCGCGAGGGCTTCCCTGGAACTTAGGAACCTTGCTGTAATCTCCGGTACATCATTTGGGATGCTCGATACTACTACCCACACGGCTTCCTCTATCGAAGAGGCGACATGCATACTACTCTATCCGTACTGGTCACTGGAGGGAGCTATGACACAAAAGAGCTTTCTTGTGGGAACCATCAGCCCGACCAACCGGCCGAACAGTGGGGGCGACGCCCAGGAATTGGAGGAGCGGCTTCCCGCATCGATCCGATTCGTGTCGCTGAACATGAACTTCACCCGCGGCACTCAGGAGGAGTTCGGCGCCGCGATCCCCGGCTATGAAGCGAAGGTGGCGGAGCTGGCGGCTATGGGCGCGGACCTGATCCGTCCGTCCGGCGCACCCCCGTTCATGCTGCTTGGGTACGAGGGGGAACGGGAAACCACGCGCAGGTGGGAAGAGCGGTACGGGGTCCCTCTGTTCACGTCCGGACAGAACCACGTGCGGGCCCTACGGACCCTGGGGGTCCAGCGGTTGGTGGGCGCCAGTTACTTCCCGCCTCCCCTGAACGCGGTCTTTCGGGCCTACTTCGAGCAGGCCGGCTTCGAGGTCCTCGCCCTGGAAGGTATCGACGTGCCCTTCGCCGATGTGCCCAACGTACCGCCGGAACAGGTCTACGAGCACCTGAGAAACCTGGTTGGGAACCACCCCCGTGCCCAGGGCATCTATATGCTGGGGTCGGCGTGGAAGACCTTAGGGATTATCGACGGGCTCGAACAGGAAACCGGGCTGGCGGTGGTTCACCCTTCCCCGGCCCGATGCTGGGAGACCCAGGTTCGCCTCGGCTTGCATCACCCGGTGCCCGGTTACGGGCGTCTGCTGGCCGGCATGCCCAACCCAGCGCCCGTGGAGTGACGGTCGCTCCCGCGGCCGGATAGCCAGTGAGTCCCTTGCAAATCGCTCCTGCCCCGCCCCGGGTTGGTGGGGCCGCCCACCCACCCTCAGATGCTCCGCAGCTGTTCGCCGCCCCCCGGCCATGTCATCGCTGCTGGCGGCGCTGCCAGGCACCATGCGGGATTCCCCGCAATCACCGCGGCCAGTGCCCGGGCGCCCATGCTGGATGAAAAATGCAGTGCTGGTTGGCCCTCACCCTAACCCTCCTTCGGGAGGCTGAGGACGGCGCCGCCCAGAGCGAGAGGGGATTTTCGAGGTGAATGACATGAGGAGAGGACCCCATGATTGAAGCCCTGCACACGGTTTATGAGTTCAACCGGCTGGCCACAGAGCGGGTTCTGGATACGGCGGAGCAACTGACCCAGGAACAGTGGCTAGCGCCTCAGACAGCGGGGCGGGGCTCGATACGGGACACGCTGGTGCACCTGGTGGGCGGAATGCGGGTGTGGCTAACGGTCTGGGGTGGGACGCTGCCGCCCGAGGAGGCCGCGCGGGAACAGGTGGCCCCGGAGGATTTCCCCGACGTGGCCGCGGTGCGAGGGTTCTTCAGGGTCATCGACGGCGCAGTCCGCGCCTTCATGCAGGATCTGGACCCGACGATGCTGGACGAGGTCCGCACCCGCACCCTTCCCAGCGGGATCGTCTGGCGCTTTCCCCTTTGGCAGGCGATGCTACACGTGACCTACCACAGCATGCAGCACCGCAGCGAGGTCGCCGCCATGCTCACTGCCGCCGGCCACTCCCCGGGCGAGCTGGGGCTGACGGCCTTCCTGCCCGGCCTGAACTCCAACCCGAGGAACTGACCGGCTCCGCTACCCCCCACCAGGCGCTAAAGCGCGCATTACAAACAAGGTCCCGTATTGCCACCGGCACCGTGCTGCCATGGGCCGTGAGCATGACTCACTAACCCATCCGCTTCCCTGGTCCGTAGACTACCGTGCCGGGCCGAGCTCCTGTGTGGTGGCCCCCGTCGATGACCGGCTGTCCGTTCACCAGAACGTGGTGAATCCCCTTGGGGTACTGTTGGGGCCTGTCGTAGGTTGCGGCGTCGGTGACGGTGTCCGGATCGAAGACGACGATGTCGGCCCAGCAGCCTGCCCGTAGGACGCCACGATCTCGTAATCCCAGGATCTGAGCCGGTAGGGAGGTCATCTTCCGGACGGCGTCCTCCAGGGTCAGCACTTTCTCTTCTCGAACGTAGCGACCCAACACCCGGGGGTTGGTGCCGAAGCTCCTGGGATGGGGCACGCCCGGGGCCTTTTCGTTCAGGGCAGTGCCGTCGGAGGCCACGGACACCCACGGCAGGGCCATGACCATCCGCACATCGTCTTCGGACATGGTGTGATGCACACCAGGAACGAAGGCCTGCTCCCGGAAGATGAGGTCGAAGCAGGTCTCCGCAGGGTCAGGCTGACTCCGAAGGCGCGCGATCTCTGCGATGGTTCTTCCTTCAAAGGCCCGCAGCTCCGGCTGTTTCAGCCGAGACGCGACGATGCCCTCCCAACCACCGTGCTCGTTGACGTACTGCCGGAACTCCTGGTCAGCCTTTACCTGGTCCCTGAAGCCTCGGTCACCGAACCTGGCCAGGGTTTCCACCCGCGGGCCATCCTGCACCCAGCGGGGAAAGAGCCTGCCCCAGGGGTGCTGCATGGCGGTATAGGGGTACTGGTCGGCGGTGACGTCGACGCCCTTCCTCCGGGCGTCTTCGATGCGGCGGATAGCGCCCGCCACCTTCCCCCAGTTCTCCCTGCCTCGGATCTTCAGGTGGTAGATGTGGACAGGAATGCCGGTGGCCTCTCCCACCAGGAGGGTCTTGTCCAGTTCCTCCATGAGCTGGTAGCCTTCGCTACCCACGTGGCTGCCGTAGAAGCCCCCGTAGCGATGAGCGACCCTGGCCATGGGGATGACCTCATCAGGGAAATCGGGACCGCCTCCGTGCCAAGCGGCGGAGATGCCGATGGCGCCGGCTTCCATGGACTGGGTGATGAGGCCCTGCATTGCCTCCAGCTCGGCGCCGGTCGCGGCACGGTTCTCGTAGCCCACCACGGCGCGCTTGACCTGTTGAGGAGCAACGCATGAAGCGATGTTCATGGAGACTCCCTGGCGCAGCAACCGCTGGAAGTAACCATCGAAGGTAGTCCAGTCCACATCGACCTCATAGCGCTGGCCCATCTCCCGCCGGTACTCTTCCAGAACGATGCCTTGAAGGGGGGCCACACTGTTGCTCTCCCCGATGATGTCTAGCGTCACGCCCTGGTGGACCTTGCTCTGGGCGTCACCATCGGCGAGGACCGTCAGATCACTGTGGGTGTGGAGGTCCGTGAACCCCGGGCAGACCACCAGGCCCTCTGCGGTGATGACTCGGGCGGCAGCAGACCGTTCTATGCGCCCGACATGAGCAATGCGGCCACCTTTGACACCGACGTCCCCATAGAACCAGGGGTTCCCGGCGCCATCGAGCACCCTGCCGCCAAGAATGGCGATATCGAACTCAGCCATGGTCGAACACCTCCGGCGTTGTCACGTCTCCGCCAGGGCAACCTGCCGTCCTCCAACGTTAGCTCAAAAGGTCCGCCTCCAGCCGACTAAATGAGGGGTGCGGCTCGGATTACACGGTTGGCCCATGCCGCCCCGGATCAGTGCGTGACACGTGTAACAGCGGGTCGACCAGTTGTTCGAGGCGTGCACGTCACGCTGACGGAGCAGCGGTGGTGTCTGGGCCAGGAGAGCGGCTCCTGCTCCCACAAAAACGCCTCCCCGTGTCGGTGGCCCGCCCGCCCACCCACGGATGCTCCGCGGCCTTCCGGCCCCACCCCGCTCTTACATTCGCCAGAGAAGGGCCGGCATGGCTGCCACATCCACTGGTCACACCCGGCGACAGAAGTGCAGACGCTGAGCTGAGAAGCACCGCTACGCCCGTTCCGGGACTGCGCCCGGAACGGG
>CAZPYZ010000344.1:0-5264 GCA_964590215.1 uncultured Dehalococcoidia bacterium
TATCTTTTTTTCGAAGTTGGTGGTGTACCATCCAGCCCTTGGAAGTCTGGGGCGAAAAGGCCCCACGGGCCCCGCGCGGCCATCACGGGTTAGGAAGCCGCGGTTACGGCTTTAGCCTGGGGTCGATCCATGTTTCGAGAAACTGGTAGTCGTTGGTGCGATTGCCGTGGGCGACGAACCCCTTCATCCAGGGATGGGTCGCGACTTCAATCTTGACCCAGAACAGGGGGATTTGCGGTACCTGTTGAAACAGCTGCCGGGTTAGCTCTCGGACTAGCTCTTTTCGCACGTTAACGTCCAACGTTTCCGACTGACGCTCCAGGAGGTCGTCGACCGTCCGGTCGGAGAAACCTTCCCAGTTGCGTGCGCTGCCTGTGCGGTAGTTCGCCACCAGAGGATCGGTGGGGTCATCCAGCCTAACTCCCATGAGATAGGGAGCCGTTTGGAACGCGCGCCCCTGCAGGCGCGGGGCAATGCTACTGGGATCTGTTTTCTCCGTTTCGAAGCGAATGCCGAGGGATTTTAGCTGATCGACGACCACCAAGGCCCCAGCGTCCACGTACGGATATTGACCCAGGAGCATCGTGGCGGTAAAGCCATCGGGATAGCCGGCCGCGGTGAGGAGCTGCCTGGCAGCGGTGATGTCTTGGTCCTTGGGCTTGCGAAATCCGGGGAGAGATAGCAGCTCAGGCGCAGGAGTGCTCCAGTGGCCACCCGGCGGCATGAGCGCTGGCAGATGCCCATGGCCCTGGACCGCTCCCTGGAGCACGGCGCTCCGGTCAATCGCTAGGTGGATTGCCTGGCGGACTCTTGAGTCATCGAAGGGCGCCCGGCCGTGATTGAGTCGCAGGCTAACGAACAAGGAGCTGGGTGGGTTTTGAATGACTACCCCTGGAACTTCGTTTCTGACCGTTTCGGCGTGTGGGGCGTTGTTCAGCTGCATGAAATCGACTCGGTGAGCCCTGAACGCTGCAAGCTGGGTGGAGGGTTCCGTGATCATCACCCACCGAATCCCGTCCAGGTAGGGCCGGCCGCTGACGAAATAGCCGTCGTTCCGAGTGAGGATGCCCTCGACTTGAGAGAGGACTTTCTCCAGGCGATATGGACCGGTCCCCACCGCCCGTTCAACCAGCGCCTCCTGGTCCTGCTCCAGGACGTGTTTCGGCACAACCACCGTCCACCCCGCCGCCAAGAAGGGCAGGAAGGCTGCTTGCGGACGCTTCAAGGCTATCTTCAGGGTGTACGAGTCCAGGACTTCGAGACGCTCGATGTTGGTGAACCAGTCCCGGCGAGCGCTGGCAATGCCCCTTGGGGGATTGGTGATCCGTTCAAGAGTGAACCGTGCGTCTTCGGCGGAAAACGGCATGCCGTCATGCCACTTGACGTCCTTGCGGAATTTAAACACGTAGGTACGGTCGTCGACCCTCTCCCAGACTTCGGCAAGGCTGCCGACGATCTCGGAGTCGAGGGGATCGCTGGGATCGAACTTCAGGATGGTGTCATAGGCGGGGCCAGCGGCCCGCAGGCCAAAGGGGGGAAATTCTTGCTGAACGTCGAGGGTGCGATAAGGACCCTCCAGCGGAATCTGGAGGGTGCCTCCGCGAATGGCCTGTTCGGCTGGGGGACCTGAAACAGCAGGACGGGTAGCCTGCGGTGTAGCACATCCCAGCACCAGCACCATCGCTCCGATCAGCAGCAACCTTTGGTGTTGGAGCACTCTGCCCTCCTTGATGGTTCTTGGGTACGATCAGCTCAGACTTCCATATACAAGCGGTTGTGACCTGAGCCCCGCGCTCCGGGGATCATGGTCAGTGAACCGCCGGCCGGCGCTCTGTGTGTGATCTCCTGTCGCTCATGGCCCCATTGCACACCAAACGTTGGGAGAGGAAACCCAGAACCCCAACCTAACTGTTGCACCAGACAAGAGATTGGCGTATATGTTCCCGATGTGGTGGGAAGCACGGGTTTTATACTATTGGCATGTTCGTGACCCGTCCAGTTCTCTGGATTTGGGACAGTGCGGTTGGCTCCCTCCTTTGCACGACCGGCTTGCCCAAGACTCGGGCTGACCGACGGTATCTGCGCTAAGGAATTTGGTCACGGTGGCTGAACCAAACGGCGATGATCCTCGGTCGCCTTTCGGGCGTCGCGTTCGGGATGTGCTGGCCCACCTTTATGATTTGCCGTACTTGCAGGCGCATCCGTTAGCCCGAACTCTCGCTCAGGCCTCCGGTGTCCGAGGCCCTGAAGCGGGCAGGCTGTTGGAGCGGCGGGTGAAAGAAGCGATTGAATTACTTAAGCCCGAGCCGCAGACCCCCGATTCCGAGACGCGCGCCTGGCGCAGGCATCGCCTATTCGAGCTGCGCTACGTGGATGCGCTGGATGTCCCGGAGGTCTGCAAGACGTTGGGCGTCAGTCAGAGTGAGTACTATCGAGAACACCGCCTCGGGCTCGAAGCCGTGGTCTCTGCCCTGTACGCCGACTTCCAGCGGTCAGGCGCGGAGCCGCGACCAGCTGCGAGGCCAGCCCAGCCTACCGTCGCCGTTCCCTTGGAGCCGCCGACGGTCAGCCTGACCCCCCTTGTAGACCGCGCCGAAGAGTTGCAGGTGTTGCAGAACCACTTTGAGGCGACAGTGGCCACCCACCAGGGAAGGTTAGTACTCATAGGGGGAGAGCCTGGGGTCGGGAAGAGCCGGCTGGGCGAGGAGCTGGGCCGGTACGCGTTGCAGCGGGGCGGTGCGTTCCTCAAAGCCCAGTACTTGCGCGAGGACACGGGGCCCTACGGTGTCTGGGTGAGCCTTCTGCGAAGTGCGCTTCGAAACCGCAGTGAGCAGGAAGTGGCCCATGCAGTAGGCCCGTACGGAGCGGAGCTGGGTCGGCTCCTGCCCGACGTGCCGGGAATGCCCCTGATGGCGGCTCAGGTTGCCCTCAGCTCCGACGAACAGCGTCAACGGCTCTACGACGGAATGGTTAATGTGCTCGCAACTCTCGGACGGGAGGCGCCTCTGGTGGTGCAGGTCGACGACCTGCAGTGGTCACCGGGCCTGGCCGTCCTGTCTCATGTGGCTCGGCGCCTGGCGGAGTGTCGCGTCCTGCTGGTGGGGACCTACAGGGACTATGAGTTCGAACAGCAGGAACGGCTCGTGCGCCAGCTGAACGACCTCACCCGTGCCCGGCTGGCGACACTGATCACCCTTCGGCGCTTGAACGAGGAGGCGGCCACTGAGATGGTGGCCCACAACCTGGGGCAGTCTGCGGCCATTCAACTGGCGAACACGGTATACCGGTCCACGCACGGTAACCCCCTGTTCATCGAAGAGGCCCTGAACGCTTTAGTGGAGCGAGGAGCGGTTCGAAGTGGAGCCGAGGGATGGGAGGTAGTGGACCCTGCCCAGACTGTCATTCCGGACAGCCTCAGCCAGGTAGTCCGCGAGCGGATGGCCCACCTCGGTGAGGGCGCGGAAGGCATGTTCTCGCAAGCAGCGGTGCTGGGGACCGAGTTCAGCTTCCCAGTCCTGCGGGAAATGAGCGGCGTACCGGAGGAGGAGCTCCTGGAGTTGCTGGAATCCGCCCTGGCGGTCAGGCTGATCGCGGACCGAACAGTCGCCGGGGAGGAGCGTTTTGCCTTCACTGACGACCAGTTTCAGGAGGTCCTGTATGAGCGCTTGGCCGCTCCCCGGCGGCGCCGGCTGCACGTGCTCGCGGGCCGTGCCATGGAGAGCGTGTACCACGGCAGCCTGGAAGCGCACGCGGGAGAGATTGGCCGGCACCTGTGCCAGTCGATGGACCGAGGCGACCTTGCCAGGGCGCTCCATTACTGCGAGGTGGCCGCCCGCCAACACGAAGCTCTTTACGCCAACACTAACGCGGCCTTGCAGTGGGAGCGGGCCGTGGCCATTCATGAGGTGCTGGAGCCTGAGGATCAGCGCAAGAAGTGTGAGTTGCTTCTGGCCTTGGGTCGTGCGCGCATGATGGCCTTCGAGCGCCCGCCTGTCGTTGAGGCAGCGGCCGAGGGCGCTTTCGCGCTTGCGGAGAGTCTCGGAGATACAGAAAGGGCTTCCAGTGCCTGCGAGATCGTGCTGTCGACCTGGGCGCTGGATGGCGGTGCAGCGAGCTTCGGGACCGAGGTGTGGCGGCGATGGGCGGGACGCGCGGACCGCCACGCGGAACCTGGTACTCCCCATCGGGCTCTCGCCGACCTCGCCATGGCCGCCGTGTATGAGGCAGACGGGGACTTCGGGAACGAGCGGGCAGCGCAGGTGCGCGCCCTAGAGATCGCCCTGCAAATCGGTGACGCCGAGAGCCTTTTCTTCGCGGCTGCCCGCCTGCTGAGACGGACCGCACCGCAGCATTGGGACGAGACGTTCCGCCTCGCCACGGACCTGTTCGAACGGCCCAGGATTGGAATCAGTCTGGGCACTCTCTGCTGGTTTCTACGGGGTTGCAGCACCGTCTTCGCCGCCCACGGTGAGCGGGTCCTGGTGGAGCACGTCCTGGATGAGATCCGACGGGTCGCGGAGCGGACACGCTATCCCTTTTTCCTGTTAGAGGCTGTCTACGCGGACGCGCTTGAGGCGCAACTGGAGGGGAACCTTGAGGATGCGGTTGCAGCCGGGGCTCGGCTGGTCGAACTATCGGATGAGCTGGGGAGGCCCGTCTGGGGCAGGCGGTTCGCTGCTAATGTTACGTTCCGTCCGTTGCTCTATCTCGGCAGGGGAGACGAAGCGCTGGCTGCATTGCCACAATCCAGCCACATGGCCGGTGTGCAAGAGCCGCTGGCCGACGCCATTCGGCGGGCGACCGGCCTTGCGCATGTGGGTCGTCTACACGAGGCCGGCGGCTTGCTTACCCGGCTGGTCAGAGAGCGAGGCCTCGAAAGGCCCGATGACGAGACCTACACCGGGGGCCTGACAGAGCTCCTGGAAACCGCGATCCTGGTTGAGGACCGCGAGTCTGCGGCCGCGCTGTCCCAACGGCTCTCGGGTCTGGCGGGGGCGTCCTCGGCCGGAGGATGGATTTTCACGCCCATCGGACGCCACCTGGGAGGCGCGGCGGCGCTCTTAGGGGATAAGGAAGGGGCGAGGATCCAGTATGAGCAGGCGCTGGCGGCATGCGAGCGGCTGCGCTTCCGCCCGGAGATCGCGCTTGTCCGCCTCGAGTTGGGCAAGCTGCTGGCACAAGAGAAGGACCCCCTGGCTCCCGAGCACCTCGACCTCGCCATCGCCGAGCTCGAGGCGATGAAGATGCGGCCGGCGCTGGAAGAA
>CAZPYZ010000345.1:0-5256 GCA_964590215.1 uncultured Dehalococcoidia bacterium
TGCCGGATTTTCTCAGCTAATTGTAAACAAATATCTGTTGATAATAATATTTTGCAATGCAGATGATTTTGCTTGACGTTGTTTGCACCGGTTTGCGCGCGGAAGCCTGCTCGTGTTCGGTGGATGTGATCCTGAAAGTTGTGGCAGGACTTTTCCTTGCTGTCCTGTTTCTCCAGTCGGGCCTGGACAAGATGTTCATCTGGAAGAGCGAGCTGGAATGGTTGAAGAAGCATTTTGAAAGATCTCCCCTGAAAGCGGTCACCGCACTGCTTCTGGCCGTGATCATGGTCATGGAAATTGCTGCGGGTCTGCTTTGTGCTGCAGGGATAATCGTGCTGCCCGCGGCCGGGAACGGGCTATGGCTGGCGGGACATCCCGTCTCGCACGTGACTTTGTGGTGGGCCGGCTTTCTCGTGCTCACCATCGCCGGCGAGCGGCTGGAGTTGGCGCGCCTCCTCCTGCTGAACAAACGCGCCCTCCTGCTCTTCGCCGTCGGTGTCGTGCTCTATCTTATCGGCCTCCTGGTGTCCTTACTGACCTTTGAGCCGGGCGTGCGTTGGAGTGGCCTCGGCCTGCTGGCCCTCGGGCTGTGGCTGCTGCGCTACGACCTGGCGCGCAAGACCATCCGGCAGACCGGGCTGCCCCGCTTCGTCGCGGCCTGTTTACTGCCGGGCTACGCCTGGCTGATTTTTGCCGGGGCGTTGTGGCTCTGGCGCGCCGAGGTCTTCGCGGGCGGCCCACTGTACGACGCGATGCTGCACAGCCTGCTGCTGGGCTTCGTATTCTCGATGATTTTCGGCCACGCTCCCATCATCCTCCCCGCCGTGATAGGTTTGCCTCTTGCCTACCGTCCCGCGTTTTACGCCCATCTCGCGCTGTTGCACGCCGGGCTGGCCGCGCGCGTCGCCGGCGACCTCGCCTTCAACCCGGCCCTGCGGATGTGGGGCGGGCTGTTCAACGTGATCGCTATTCTGTTGTTTCTGGGGAACATGGTTCGGTCGGCGCGTTGGCGGCCATCGACTCGTCGAGCACCCCAGCGCTGAGAAGATGACCGGCCCGATATGAACTGCGCACAAGAGGACCGGCTGCAACGGCCCGGAAGCCCAGGGCCAGTCCCACCTCCTGGTACCAGGCAAACTCCATCGGATGAATGTGCTCGATGACCGGCCAGTGGCGAGCGGTGGGCTGTAAGTATTGCCCCAGGGTCAGAAGTTCACATCCCACTCGTCGCAGATCTTTCATCACCTCAATGACTTCTCCCCGCATCTCCCCCATTCCCAGAATAAGCCCGGCCTTGGTTGTCAAGCCGGCACGGCGCGCCCACGCCAACACACCCAACGCCCGCTGATAGTTCTTCCGAGGCTGAACACGGGCATAGAGCCGGGGCACGGTCTCGACGTTATGATTCAACACATCCGGTCGGGCCGCAATGACCCGCTCCAAAGCCGTCATCGAGCCCCCGAAATCGGAGATCAACGCTTCGACCGTGGCCCCAGGGCAACGCCGTCGCACAGCCGCGATGGTCGCTGCAACCTGTGCGGCGCCCCCGTCGGGCAAATCGTCCCGAGCCACCATAGTGATGACTACATGGCGCAACCCCATCCGGGCCGCCGCTTCCGCCAAGCGGACCGGCTCCAGCGGGTCTGGAGGCAACGGCCGCCCTCGGGTCACCGCACAAAATCGACAAGGGCGGGTGCAGATATCACCTAAGAGCATAAACGTTGCCGTCCCCTGGTCCCAGCACTCACCAATGTTCGGGCACAGGGCCTCTTCACACACTGTATGCAGATGCAGGTCCCGAAACAGACCTTCCAACTGTTCTACGCTTTCTCCAACAGGGGCTGTGGCGATCAGCCAGGGCGCCTCCTGAAAGCCGAATTCTAGGGTGACCTCGAACACTCGGCCAAGAGCCTCTAGAAAGGCTGTCTCTACTGCCGCTAGGTCCACCGGCCAACCGAGGATCCGGGCCATGGAGGTTACCCCTTTATCGGCCAGACCGCAGGGGATGATGCACCGGAAGTGCTCCAGCCGAGGATTCACGTTGAGCGCTAGGCCGTGATAACTCACTCCTTGCCGCAGGGCGATGCCCACGGCCGCGATCTTGTCCTCCCCAACCCACACGCCGGGATGATGTTCTTGCCGTCCCGCCGTGATGCCGAACTGGCCGAGGCAGGCAATGGCCGCTTCCTCCAGCCGCCAGAGGTAGGCGTGGGCGTCATATGGGCGAGCCGATGTGCCCAACTTGAGGATAGGATAAACCACCAGTTGACCCGGGCCGTGGTAAGTCGCCCGGCCACCCCGGTCCGTCTGGACGAGGTCAAAACCCTGCCGACGCAGAACCGTCTCTGAAACCAGCAAATCCTCAGCGCCGCCGCCCCGGCCGAGGGTGATGACGGGATGATGCTGGCCCAAAAGCAGCAGGTCGTCCACTGCGTCCTGCTGCCGAGCCTCTACTAACCGTTCCTGGAGCCGCGAAGCCCAACGATATTCAACAGCGCCTAACTTCAGAACGGTAACCTTGTTCGCAGCCATGGATCTCACAATTGCCGCATGGCATCCTGAGCTGCTTCGACCAGGGCTTCCGCCACCGTGGGATGCCCAACAGTCATCCCAGCCACGTCCTCTGCCAGGGCTTCCAGGCGCAGGGCCATGGCCGCCTGGGCAATCAGTTCTGTGGCAAAGGGGCCTAGAATGTGCACCCCTATCAACTTCCCATGCGGTTTCTGGGCCACAACCTTCACCAGGCCCAGCGGTTGTCTCAGCGTCAGAGCGCGGGCATTGGCCCCTAGGTCAGCCCGCCCGATGACCACCTCGATCCCTTGAGCCTGTGCCTCGGGTTCCGTTAGCCCAACCGCCGCCACCTCCGGTGGGTTATGGTAGACCCGTGGGACGACGCGTGCCTCCAGCACAGCCTTCCCGCCAAGAATATTCTCTGCCGCCACGAGTCCTTGGGCGCGGGCGAAATCTGAGAGCATCCGGCCCCCAGTCACATCACCAGCCGCATAGACCGTTGGCTGGGTGGTCTGCTGCTGCTCATTCACCACCATGACTCCCCCCTCGACTTTAGCCCTGAGGCCGGCCCCGGTTGGCAAGAGGGGCCGACGGCAGTCTGAGACTAAGACCTTTTCAGCCACCTCCGAGGCGCCATCGCGGCTCTGAACCTGTTTATGCCCCTGGGGCGTTGTCGCGATGGCTTGCGCCGGAAAAGACAACCGAACCCGAAGACCCATTTGCTCCAAGACAAACTGAAGGGCTTCGGCGATCTCTGGATCTTCGCCGCGCAGAAGTTGAGGGCCTTCTTCCACTAAGGTCACCTGCGCGCCACAGGCATGAAAAAAGACCGCCCATTCCACCCCGATGAAATTCCCGCCGAGTACGATCAGGCTTTGCGGAGGCCGCTCCAGGTCCAGGGCATGGTCCGTAGTCAGGATCCCCGGTTCGTTCATACCAGGGATAGTCGGCAGGACAAAAGCCGAACCCGTGGCGAGGATCAGGTGGGGCGCCCGCAGGGTCTCCTTCCGGCCGGTGCGCTCTTCCACTTCCACCTCGCCCGGACCGATCACCCGGGCATCCCCCTGCACCACCTGGACGCCGTTCTGTTCCAGCTGAAGTTGAACGAGGCTGTGGAGGCGCTGGATGATCTTGTCCCGCTGCTGGCGCAGGGAAGGTAAGTCGGGATCTTCCAGGGCCAATCCCACTCCCCAGGCACGTGCTTCCTGGCCGTGACGTCGCAGGGAGGCCATTTCGACACTGGCGACCGTGGGAACACAGCCCCGATGCAGACATGTTCCCCCCAGATGCTCCCGCTCCACCAACAGGACCTGCGCCCTCCGTTCCTGAGCTCGCAAAGCCGCCGCCAGACCCGCCGGACCCCCACCCAGGATGATCAGATCGGCACCCATGATGACCTCACATGTTCACATTTTTCGCGCTATCAGACTGCCCTTACCTCGCAAAGATAAGGGAAGGCGTTTCCAGCAGCTCTTTCACCTGGCGTAGGAAAGCGGCCGCCACAGCTCCATCCACCAGCCGATGATCCACGGTAAGGCTTAGCGTCATCATGGTCCGCTTGGCGGCCTCACCCTGGTAGACGACCAGTTTCTCCACG
Source organism: uncultured Dehalococcoidia bacterium (assembly GCA_964590215.1). Taxonomy (GTDB): domain Bacteria; phylum Chloroflexota; class Dehalococcoidia; order SHYD01; family SHYD01; genus CAZPYZ01. The sequence goes on from CAZPYZ010000345.1 coordinate 4,109, forward strand.
ATGCGACCTACCCCGAGGATGGCCGCCTCGGGCGGATTGACGATGGGCGTGAACCCATCTACCTCGTACATCCCCAGGTTGGTGATGGTAAAAGTGCTCCCCGTCACTTCGTCTACCGTCAGCCTCCCGGCCCGTGCCCCTTCCGCCAGGCGTTTCGTGTCCAGAGCCGTCTCCTCCAGCGTCTTCTTGTCGGCCTCCCGCACCACTGGAACGATGAGCCCTTCCTCGAGGGCCACGGCCACCCCGACATGAATCTCCGGCAGGAGCTGAATCTCCTCCCCCACCAGGGTGGCATTGAGGCGGGGGTGTTCCCTCAGGGCCACGGCCACAGCCTTGATGATGATGTCGGTGTAAGTCAAGTTGAACCGCTGTTTGAGCCGCTCCCGCGTCCGCACCATCTCAGTGACATCGGCTTCGGTCAGCAATGTCACCTGGGCCATCGTCTGCAGGCTCTCGCTCATGCGCTGCGCGATGGCCTGACGCATGCCTAGGAAAGGGATGGCCCGCAGCGGGGGCGGCGCCTTGTAAGCCTCGACGAAGGTCAGGACATCCTTCTCGGTGATACGGCCGCCGGGGCCGGTACCTTTCACTTGGGTCAGGTCTAGGCCGTGTTCCCGGGCCAACGTCTTAGCCATGGGCGAGGCCAGGACCTGTGGGACCTGGACCCGCTCCGCGGCAGCCCGCTGTACATCGGCCTCGGTGATCCGCCCCTCGGGGCCAGTGCCAGTGATCTGAGCCAGGTCAACACCGAGTTCTTTGGCCAGCCGCTTGGCCGCTGGTGACGCAGGGACGAAAGGCTTGGCCTCAGAAGGCAAGGGAGCCGGCGCTGAAGCGGCGGCCGGCGGCGCCTTGACCGGCGCAACTGCCGGCGGCGGAGCAACCTCAGGCATCGCCTCGCCCGGCGCGAGGACATAACCGATGACAGCCCCGACCGGCCGGGTCCCTTTCTCTCGAACGACGTGGCGTACGATCCCGGTTGCCGGCGCCTCGATCTGGTAGCTGATCTTTTTGCTCATCACCACTACGAGGGGCTCACCTTTGTTGACCGTCTCCCCGTCATGCTTCACCCACTTGACCACAGCCCCCTCGGTCATGGCCATTCCCAGTTTGGGCATGATGATTTGAGTGGCCATCGCCCTCTCCTCGTT
>CAZPYZ010000346.1:0-5245 GCA_964590215.1 uncultured Dehalococcoidia bacterium
GATCATGCCTAGTCTCGTGGGCTCGGAGATGTGTATAAGAGACAGGGATCAGACAATCCACGACCGTGGCTTACCTCGATCTCGCTCGCGGCCGACCCAATCTAGAGATCGCGGCAGAAGCCACGGTTCTCTCGCTGGTAACGGGGACCAACAGGGTGGACGGGGTCGTGTACGAGCGGGGGGGCCAGGTGCACACGGTGGCGGCGGGCGAGGTGGTGCTCAGTGCCGGCGTCTACCACAGCCCTCAGTTGTTGATGCTCTCCGGCCTCGGGCCTCCGAGAGAGCTGGAGCGGTTAGGGATCAGGCCGGTGCATGGGCTTGAAGGCGTCGGTGAAAACTACCAGGACCATGCGGTTGTTTCGATGACCTTCGAGGGTCTGACCGATTTTCAGCCCGACTGGGTGGTGCCCCGGTTCCGGCTGATTACCAAGAGTGATCCCAACCTGCCGTGCGGGAACTTCCACATCAACATGCGGCCACAGACCCGGGTGGGAGATCTGAAGCGCATGATGCCGGTCTCCGCCCACCTGCTGGAACAGCGGGCGAGAGGTAGGGTCTATCTGAAGAGCAGGGATCCGCAGGACCTCCCCGAGATAGACTGCCGCATGCTCGAGGACGCCGACGACGTGGAAGCAATGACGGCAGCCATGCAGTTCATCCTTGAGCTCGTAGCCGGGGGCAGCCTGAAGGAATACTACGGCCCGCTGATTCAGCCGGGGCTTGAGGAGGACTGGGGGCGATTCGCCCGGACCACGTACAACAGTTACCACCACGGGGTGGGGACTTGCATGATGGGTCCCTCATCGAACCCGATGGCCGTCGTGGACGAGCACCTAAAGATACACGGGGTCGACAACCTCCGGATCGCAGACGCATCCATCATGCCGATCATCACCCACGCCAACACCAACTTGACGGCGATCTTGATCGGCGAGCGGGTCTCGGACTTTATCAAGCAGGCGAGCTAAGGCGTTACGGGCGAATATGGCGATGGGGTCCTCGATGACCCACCGGGGGGCTCGCGTGGCAACGAGTGCAAGACCGCATTATCCATCCGCAGCAGCTTCCACGGCCCCGGCTTGGACGGCGGTTAGTGCAGCTGCCCGTCGGGCACTGAAGAACTGCCCACCGGATTTCCAACATGGCCAGCCCTCTGAGATGCGCCCCTCTGACTGATCGGGTGGATAATGGGACGGTGAGACGGCGGGGGCACTCATGAGCCTGCCCCACGACCCGTGGGAGTGTTTTTGTATTCATGAATCCGCCAGGTGCGCGGGGGATGCCGGCGTAAAATCCTATGAGCCCAGAACGGGGTGAGAGGGCACGCCAAGCGCAGGTTGGTGCGACCTACCCTCGCCACCGACACGAGCCGGTGTGGCTCGCGTAGTAGAATTTCGTCCCGATTTCCGAAGATGAATTTCGAGCTCACTGCAGACCAAGCACTACTTCGCGCCATGCTCCAGGACTTCGTCCGCAGGAGCATCAGGCCGGTAGCCCATGAATGGGAGCGTGAGGGTCGCTACCCGACAGAGATCGTCGAGGAGATGGCCCAGCTCGGTCTGTTCGGCGTGACGGTGCCCCAGGAGTATGGCGGGCGGGGCCTCGATAAGGTCTCTTTCGCTATCGTGTTCGAAGAGATTTCCCGGGGCTGGATGGGCATCGCCGGCATCCTGGGGAGCCATTCGATGACCTGCGTCTTGCTGGACCGCTACGGCACCGAGGAGCAGAAGCGGCGGTACCTGCCCGATCTAGCGAAGGGCCTGCGTCGCTCCGGCCTGGCCCTCAGCGAGCCCGACGCCGGCAGCGACCTGCAGAGCATCGCCACCACCGCCCGGCGCGAGGGCGATCACTATGTGGTGCGCGGCACCAAAATGTGGATCACTAACGGCCGGCACGCCGACCCACTCCCAGTCCTGGTGAAAACGGACCCCAACGCAGAGCCCCGCTCCCGCGGTATGAGCGTCCTCTTCATCGATGCCGGCACCCCGGGCTTCACCGCGTCCAGGGACCTCGGCAAGCTCGGCTATCACGGACCCGAGACCTGCGAGATCCTGCTCGAGGACGCCCGTGTTCCTGTCGGGAACCTCCTCGGAGGCGTTGAGGGCCTGGGGCTGCGGCAGGTGCTCTCCGCCCTTGAAACGGGCCGAATCAATGTCGCGGCCCGAGCCATCGGCGTGGCCCAGGCGGCCTACGACGCTGCCCTGGAGTACGCCAAGCAGCGCCGCGCCTTCGGCCAGCCCATTGCCCAGTTCCAGGCCATTCAGCTGAAGCTCGCCGACCTCGCCACACAAATACAGGCCGCCCGCCTGCTCACCTGGTGGGCGGCGGCGCATCTCGACACCGGGCAGCGCTCAGACAAAGAAACGGGCATGGCCAAGCTCTTCGCGTCAGAGGTCGCTCTCACTGCCGCCCTGGAGTCCATGCGTATCCACGGCGCCTACGGTTACTCCACCGAGCTGGAGGTCGAGCGCCTCTACCGCGATGCGCCGCTGATGGCGATTGGGGAGGGCACCAACGACATACTGCGCACCCTCATCGCCCGCCACCTGCTGGCGGAGTAAAGAGAGCCCCAACCATGTTGGAGGCAACAACTCAATCGCTCTTCACCGACCTGAGCGCCGAGGTCTACACCCCGGAACGCGCCGCCATTTTCGCGGCAGTGGAGGGTCGCTGATTCTGGCGGCCTCCAGCGGTTGCTAGCGCCGCTGCCGCACAACTGCACCCAGTCCGCTGTTTTCGGAGCGTCATTCTAAGGGGGCGATGACGGGCCGGATTGGGCGGGACTGGATGGGTACGTGCTCGGGGGTGCTGGGGTGCGAGCCATGGGGGCACGGAACTACAATGGCCGCAGGAGCGGCGGTATGCGATTTGGGATTCAGTTGGGCGATATCCTCTCGGGCGAGTGGACCTCGGCCCAAGTCCAGGAGCACCTGCGGCAGCGGGCAGAGCTGGCGGCAAGCTGCAACTTTGACGGTCTTTTCGCCGCCCAACACTATCTGACCGGTCCAAGCGCATCCATGGTCCAACCGCTAGTGCTTTTGGCCTACGCCGCGGGACTGGCGCCGCACATGTACCTGGGGACCTCCGTGTTCCTTTTGCCCCTACACCATCCGATCGAGGTCGCGGAGCAGATAGCCTCCTTGGACGTCCTTTGCGGAGGCAAGCTCTTATTCGGCATCGGACTCGGTTACCGGGAACAGGAGTTCACGGCTTTTGGAGTCGATAAGGCCTCTCGGCGACAGCGGGCAAGGGAGGCGATGGAGTTGATCCGCCGGCTCTGGGTCGAGGACAACGTGACCTTCTCAGGCAGGTTCTTCCAGGTCAGGGACGCGACCATCAGACCCAAGCCCATACAGCAGCCGGGGCCGCCAGTCCTGGTGGGGGCCGACACGCTGGCCACGGTCTCACGGGTGCCAGAGTTGGGAGACCATTGGATAGCAAGCCGCCGGCACTCCATCACGTTCCTCCGGCAAGCACTGCCGGCTTACCAGGATGCGCTGGCGCGGCGCGACAAACCCTTCAAAGGCGTTCCGATGTTCCGAGACCTCTGCGTCGCCGAGAAGGCCGCCGAAGCGGAGGAGCGCATCCGAAAGGCTTACGAGGCCACGTACCAGCTCTACCACCGATGGGGCCAGCCCGGCGAGCCGTATGACCTGCCTTTTCACGAACTGAAGAGAGAGCGTCTGCTCGTCGGCTCTCCAGACCAGGTGCGTGATCAGGTTCTCGCCTACCACTCAGAGTTCGGGACCGACTTCATGTGGTTCTTTGTCCACTGGCCCGGCATGGACCCGGCTTGGACGCTGGAGACGGTCCGGCTCTTCGGGGAAGAGGTCATTCCGCAGCTCAGGAAAGCATTGCCACCGTCCGGGATCCCCTGGACCTAGGTCCGGTAGGGATGGGGAGTCGCCTCCCCACCCCCGGTCAGAACCCGGCGTGCGGTATTTCCGCACCGGGCTCCCCAAGACAGATTGGCCGTGCGGCGGGGTCGGTTAGACCCACGAATGCACCAGCCGAGGAGCGGGAAGCTGAAACCATTTACGCCTGCCGCTGCCTGCTTCCGCGCGACCGAAACGCCAGGCGCAGCAGCTCCTCGTCCACAAGCTGGACGACATTCGTGAGGCACTTCTCCTTTCTCGCTCGCGCGGCGAGTCCGGCAAGTTTTCTGGACACGGTGGAGTCTGCCTCTGGTGCAGCCGTGGTGCCCTCGCCGAACAAGCTGTCCTGCTCTGCCCCTTCCCTCCACGGGCGTTGCCCCGCTTCTCCGGTACTACGAGCAGATCCGCCACCCATGGGCGCATCGGGATCGCTCGAGTTTCTACCTTTGCTTTCCCTACTCATCTTATGGAGACCCCCATGGGCTTCCCGTGTTCCTCCATCCATCCCTTTCCAGGCATGCCACGCTCTCTGACCCCGGCAGATTCTCCGGCGCAGTCGCCCTATCCCACGCCTACTGTTGCCTTCCCGGCTTGGCACCCGGTCGGCATCTGCTCAACGTTGGCTCCATCGCTTCACTTACATTGCGGCCTGCCTATCGCTCTGTCTACGCTTCGTGGTGGGTCGTTACCTTCCCCCACGCAAGACTCGATTCCCGCTGGCTGGCTAGGCCTTGCCGGAAGAGGAATCGCACCTCCTGGATGGATGAGGCTTATCTCGGCGCACGCCAAGTGAACCTGAAAGCCGGAGCTGGCCGTAGTGCGTGGTGCGTGGCGAGTGGTGCGTAGTGAGTAGGGAAGGGCGCCCTCCTACTCACCACTCCCTACGCACCACTCACCACGTGAACAGAATTTGCAATAGCCCGCCAGCTAGCTTCCAGCGAGCACGGCCGGAAAGCCGGTTGACACTGGGGCTGCGCCCCAGACCCCCAGGTTCGCGCAGCGGTAGTTCGCCTCGCCTCCCCCGACTGAGTGCGGCTCTCCGGCCGCACTCCTAGCCCAAGCCTAAGCGCCCGAGGAGCCGCCAGACAAGGAGACGGTTGGGCGACTCCTGCCAGGTGGACGCCGGCCGGCTATTTGGGGCTTTGGACGAGCATTACGAGGGGGAGCTAGGAGCAACCTGATCTGAAGAACGCCCAAGCGAATACTTCAAGCCGCGCTGCTTCCCTCTGTGGAATGCGATGAGGAGCCGGTGGACCGCTTCCTGAAGCTGGACTTCTCTCCCGAGGCGAAGCGGAAGTACCGGTGGGACAACTGCGCCCGCCTCTGTGGCTGGGAACCAAGAGCGATCTACGCCCGTTCCGGGACTGCGC
>CAZPYZ010000347.1:0-5241 GCA_964590215.1 uncultured Dehalococcoidia bacterium
GGCCGTGAACGCCCTCCCCTCCGCCGGCGCGGCCCCCGGCTGCGCCCCCACCACAAATCCTGGAAGTACCCCTTATCCATAGGATGTCTGACGTCCGCCAGTTCCAGCAGGTCCCGGGATACGTTGCTCTCGAAATAGGCCACCTCCAGGTGCCTTCCTTTGTTCTTCACGGCCTGTACTGCGTGGGCGAAGTCCCCATCTCCGCTGACAAGAACCGCGGTGTCGTAGAGGTCGTCGAAACCGAACGCCAGCATGTCCGTCGCCAGCATCACGTCCACCCCTTTTTCGACCATGCCGGTCTGTGACCGTTTCGTCGTCCCCAGCCGCACCTCCAGGTAGGGCACGCCTCTCAGTATGGTTAGAAACTCGGCCTGCTCCCGGGCGCCCTCGGGATTGCGTTCGGCATCCTGCAACACGTTGTAGTAGTAGGTCCTGAACAGCTTCCGCTCACCCACCAACTTCTTGACGAACTCCGTGAAATTCAGGTCCGTTCGGCCGAGGTTCTCCCGCAGCGCGTGGTAGAGATTACTGCCGTCGATGAACACGGCGACCCGCTCGTCCAAAGTGCCTCCCTTGTCTGCAGTGAGTCTAGCGCCCAGGGTCTTGAATGTGAGGCGCGACAGCGTGATTCAAGACGGTGGACCCGAAACCCCAGCTTCATAGAGCTGTCGGGCTAGTTGAATATGGCCCAGGTGAATGTTGCAGTGCTCTATGGCATGGAGCAGGCAATCACGAACCGTCCCGTCTCGTTCTAGTCCGGTGGCCTGAAAGATCATCCGGCGGAACTTTAAGTAGTCAGCCTCCACGAGCCGGTTCACCACCGGACGGCACATCGCGAGGGTCTCCTCCCAGTGTGCTCTCAACTGTTCCAGGGTTCCGCTGGCCTTGAATTCCGCATCCCGGTCTCGCTCGATGGCGCCGCGGCCAGCCCGCACGATAATCCAGCTACGAGCAGACATGCTGGCGTGGAAGGCCGACGCGTAGAGGGTGTTCGTTTCCGGCACCCTCAGCGGCCAGTTCAAAGCCCCCCTTGGCACGGCCTCCAGCTCATGGAACATCCCGTCCCGCACAATCGCGAGATAGCGCAGGTACGCTTCACCCTCCGGCGTCACTTCAACAGACCCCGAACAGGTATGAGTCGGTGGTTCACCGGGTCCACGCCAAGTCCCAGGCCTTCCATCGCGTGGCAGCCGAGCAATGGCGTTTGCCCCGAGGCACCGAAGATGACGACGGTTATCTCGGCTTCCCCTCCATAGCGGACCCATGCCCTGCCGACGTCCAGATCGATCATGCTGTCATTGGCCATCTCGAACTGCCGGCGAGTGTGGGCGGTAACGCCGAGTCGCTCAAGCAGGTCCCTTGGCAGCAGTGTGCAGGAGGCCCCGCTGTCCACCAGGGCTTCTACTGTCTCCCAGCGCGTTTGCTCAAGGTTCGCGAAATCGACCGCTACCCTGAAGACCGTCATGTCCCGGCTACGGGGGGGCAGGATTCTTCGATCCGTAAGCCTCACGCAGCTCCCTCCTCAGCAGCTTCCCCAACGGGTTACGGGGAAGCTCATCGCGGAACGCGATGGCCTCCGGTTTTTTGAAGCTAGCCAGCCGCTCTCGGCACCACTCCTGCAGCTCCTCGGCTTCGGCCCGGTGCCCGGCCTTGATGACCACCGCGGCGGCCACCGTCTCCCCCCAGGTATCGTGCGGCACACCGAACACCGCGCACTCTTCCACCGCCGGATGCCCTGTCAGCACCCCCTCCACTTCCTCCGGCGAGATGTTTTCTCCTCCCCGGATGATCACGTCCGACGCCCTACCCGAGAGGAAGAGATAGCCCTCTTCGTCCATGTAGCCCAGATCGCCGGTATAGATCCACCCGCCCCGCTTCGTCTGCTTTGTCCTCTCCTCGTCCTTCCAGTAGCCCGCCATGACCCGGTCACCCCGGGCCACGACTTCGCCCGCCACCCCTCGGGCGACCTCATTCCCGTACTCGTCCACCACCCGGACCTCCACGTCCGGCAAGGCTCTGCCGACCGACGCCAGCCGCCGCAGCCGCCTCTGGCGCTCCTGCTCCGGCAGGTCCGCCGGGACGTGGTGGTCCTCTGGGTTGAGCGCGGTAATAGTGGCCGCGGTTTCCGTCTGGCCGAACGCGTTGATGAACTGGCAAGCAGGAAACGCCTGGAGGGCTCGGGAGATTACCTCGACGGGCATCGGCGCCGCGCCGTAGGTGATGACCTTGAGGCTGCTCAGGTCGTACTTCTGAAAGTCGGGGTGGTCGATGATCTGCTTCAGCATTGTCGGGACCATCATCGCGCGCTGGACCCGCTCTTCCTGGGCCAACCCCATCCATTCACGGGCCTCGAACTGTCGTTGCATGACGAGCGTTCTGCCGGCGAACATGGCTGCCATCACCGCCTGGACCCCCGCGATGTGATAGAGGGGAACGGTCAACAGGTTGCGCTCCTCCAGGTCCGGGTCCACCGGTGAAACGTTGTTCAACACGTAGGAGGTGAAGCTGGTGTGAGGCAACATCACCCCCTTGGGGAAGCCGGTGGTGCCCGCGGTGTACATCAGGAGGGTGACTGCCTCCTCCGGCACATCCACAAAGGGGGGATCGGGGTCGCTCCCGGCCACCAGCGCTTCGTAGTCCCGCCACCCAGAATCCGAACCAGACCGGCCGTCCAATTGGACATAATGTTCCACGCTGGGCAGCCGTCCCCTGAGCTCGTCGACGACAGGAACATAGCGGTCGCCAGCCAGCAGCACCTTTGCGTCGGCAGTGTTGACCATGTACTCCAGCTCACTGGGCTTGGCCCGGAAGTTGAGGGGCACATAGACGGCGCCCAGCAGCGCCGCGGCAAAGTACGCCTCGATGCAATGGGGGGTATTCACCTGGATCAGGGAAACCGTATCCCCTTTGTTCACCCCCAGCGCGGAGAATGCCGAAGCCAGCCGTTTCACCCGCTGCTGCACTTGCTCGTAGCTGAGGCGGCGGCCCTCGAAGATAACCGCGGTCCTCTCTGGGCAGATCGCAGCGGTGATGTCCAAGAACTCGGGAGTGAGCATCCTAGGTCAGGTCCAGGCCCAAGGTCCAAGGTCCGAGGTCCAGGGTCCAAGGTCCAAGGTCCGAAGTCCGAGGTCCGAGGGTTCGAGCCCGGAGCTGATAACTTTGAACTTTGGACAGTGACCTGGAGGTGCCGGCGTTTTCAATGGTTTTTAACCTCGGGGGCTTTCACCAGCCCACATTGACCCGCGTCGTTTGCGCCCGCGGGCGATGCACTGTTCCGATGCTAGCGCTGGCGCGTAGGCGTTGTCAAAGGAGGTGCCGCACGTGGTTGGGAGGCCAGTAGACCAGCCAGGCCCGTCCCACGATGCTGCTCCGGGGTACCGGTCCAAAGTGCCGGCTGTCCGTGCTGTGTTCAGGATCGTCGCCCATAAGCATATAGCGCTGCGCCCCTAGCACCTCGCTGACCCGTTTGATCAGATACCGTCCGTCCCGCGGGTCCCGCGCTAAGACGACGTCTCCCACCGCGGGATCGCACCGAGCGTAAACCAGCCGGTCGAAAAGCACGCCTTCCCCTGGGACGAGCACGGGATACATGCTTTGGCCCCGGACTCGCACGCGAACGCCGGTGAGAAACGCCAGGATTGTTGTCAGCGCCATGCCCCTTCGTTAAGCTATGGGGGCAAAAACCCACCCCCTGAGCTCTCGGTTCGGGTAGCTAACCAGGGGAAGACGAGGAGGCTCCATGGTACGCACTATCTTCGCATGGATTAACCGGGCCCTAGGGGAACGTGACGCGTTCGCCCACTGTGACATCCCTTGCGGGATCTACGATCCCCACGCCGCCCAGGTCGCGGCCCTCACTGTCCTTCGAATGAACCAGCTGGCCGCGGCCCTGCCGCAGCCAGATACCAACAACTCCATGGGCCGCTATACTTCGGAAAAGGAGCGCCACGCGGAGCTGGTGAAGAGCGAGGTCCGGATCATCTGGGGCGACTACGTCCGGCCCGAGCATGTCGAGAAGCAGCCCGACATCCACAACACCGTCTTCAACATCATGAAGCTCGCCTCGAGGAACAAGCAAAACTTCGATCAGAAGGCAGCCGAGGACCTCGTTGCGGAAGTGCAGAAGTTCGCCGAGTTCTTCTGGTCCACCAAGAACGTCCAGACCAAGCGCCAGCCGTCCAACCAGACCGTGGGCGGAGAGATCGTCTATCCGGTGGCATAGGGGGGGTCGTACACGCCGAGCCCCGAGCGCCAGCGAGGGCCCAGTTAGTGTCTCGACGGGCGACGACCCTGCCTAACGGGTTTGGCGTCGCGCGGGGTGGACTGTGGGCCGTCACTCCCTGACGGTCGCGGCTCGGACCCTTTTTCGGCCAGTCTGGACAAGGCCTGCTCTACTACCGGGCCCCATTGTTCCGGCCCTTCCGTCGCGGTGGCGCGTACCTGGGTGCTGCCGGGGCGTACGCCGCGCAGACCCCGCAGCGCCTCACTGTCCACCCGTAGCCCCTCCAGCAGCTGGATCACTACCTCATGGTCGCGGCGGGAGATGGACTCAACCCCTGCGCGTCTCGCCAGCACCCTGGCCCTGACCCCTAGCAGAAGGTGCTCTGCCGGCACCGGCAGCGGTCCGAAGCGATCGTACAGCTCTTGCTCCATCTCCTCGGCCTCCGCCAGCTCCGTGGCGGCTGCCAACCGCCGGTAGATCTCCAGCCGCGTATCCAGGTCGGGCACGTAATCCTCCGGTAAGTAGGCGGCTAGCCGGAGATCGAGAGTGACCGGCGGCGGGACCGGTGTTTGAGACGGCGCAGGCAGCCCTGCCTGCTCAGCCTTGGCGTCCTCCACCGCGGTGGCGAGGATACGACAGTACAGGTCGAACCCTATGGCGCCAATGTGTCCGCTCTGTTCGACTCCCAGGAGATTTCCGGCGCCGCGGATCTCGAGGTCCTTCATCGCAATGTAGTAGCCCGCGCCCAGTTCCGTCGCCTCGAACACCGCCTGGAGGCGCTTCTCCGCCTGCTCCGTGAGCGCTTTGTTCCCGCGTATAGAGCAGGTAGGCGTAGGCGCGACTGCTGCCACGCCCGACCCGGCCGCGCAGCTGATACAACTGGGACAGACCCAGCTTGTCCGCATCGTTGATGAGGATGGTGTTCACATTCGGCAGGTCGAGCCCGGATTCGATGATGGTGGTGCACACCAGCACGTCGATGCGGCCGGCGCTGAAATCCCGCATGGTGCGTTCCAGGG
>CAZPYZ010000348.1:0-2047 GCA_964590215.1 uncultured Dehalococcoidia bacterium
GCGTGGCGGTCATCATCCGCAGCGAGAAAGCCGGCGGCTTCAACCAGGGCCGGTACGTGCCCGAGAAGAACGAATACTACGAGAGCCTCGGGCCCCGGCAAACGCCCTGCGAGATGCTGCCAAAGAAGGCGGTGGCAGCCGCCCGCTAACGTGGCGTCCCTGCCCACCAGCGTGAATGGCCCTCTAAACGCCGATATAGCCGTAGCGCGGGGGCTTGCCCCTGTCCTCTCCGTGGGGCCACAAGAACCCGCGCTACGGCATCCTCAGACGGTGACCGCAGGAGGTGACCAGTGCCCGCTTTGAACCACACCTTCGTGCCCGCCCACGACAGGGTTGCCTCTGCCCAATGGTTCGCGGGCATGTTCAAGGTACCGTACGTAGGCGCCCAAGGGGGGCGGCCGGTGGCGCGGGTGCAGCTGAACGAGACACTGGCCCTCGACTTCGTGGACCGGGAGCGGTTCGAGCCGCTGCATTTAGCCTTTCACGTCAGCGACGAGGAGTTCGACGGGATTTTGGCTCGCCTGCGGGGCGACAGCTGGCCCTATGGCAGCGCTGGCGGCGCGATGAACGACGGGCAGGTCAACACCCAGCGCTTCGGACGAAACGTCTATTTCAGGGACCCCAACGGCCATAGCCTGGAGCTGCTGACCCGGCCTGAATGGTGGGGCGAGGGGCCGGGAACCTAGGAACCTGGGAACCTGGGGCACGAACCCGAGGTCCCTGGCTTCCGAGATTCCCAGGCTCCTAAAACGGAGGTAGATTGCCGTGCCCCTGGTCTTGAGCGACAAGGACCTTGCCCCGCTGGTACAAGACCCGGCGTCCATGGGTGGAGCAATGGATGCGGTGGAGCAGGCCACGCTGGCCTACCGCCGGGGTGAGGTGCGGGAGGCCGCCATGGGAGATCGCACCCGGGCGCCGGAGCCGAACATCCTCTCGGTGAGCATGGCCGCCCATGATGCCGTGGTTACCGGGTTTCAGGTGTTCGCCGAGCTGGACGATGGCCCCGAGGAGCCCAATGGGCGGTACGTGGTGCTGCTGCACCGGGAGAGCCGCCAGCTACTGGCCCTGGTGGATTACCACAGCTTGAGCCCCCTGCGCGTCGGCGCGTCATCCGGCGTCGCCTGCCGCTACTTGACTCCCGAGGGCGCCCGCACCGCCGGCATCATCGGTTCCAGCCGCCAGGCCCGCGGGCAGTTGCAGGCCATCGTACGAGCCACCCCCGGGGTCCAGCAGGCAAAAGTCTTCAGCCCGACTCCTGCGCATCGAGAAGCCTTCGCACGGGAGACCGGCGGATGGTTGGGACTGGAGGTGTCGCCCGTAGCAACCACGGAAGAAGCGGTACGAAGCGCAGACGTGGTGGCTATAGCCGCCAACACCACCGGCCCCGTGCTGGAGAAGGAGTGGGTCAAGCCCGGCGCGCTGGTGGTCTCCATCAGCGGCAACCGGGTGCCGGCCTCGGTCCTGAGCGACTGGCGCATCGTTTCCACCAACTGGGAGCGGCTGGTCACCAGCGAGCCCTTCGCTACCGGCATCAAGGCTGGGACCTTCTCCCCGACGGACCTTGCCGCCGACCTGGCCGGGGTTATCCTCAGGGAGAAGCCGGTGCGGCGAAGCCCCGAGGACGTCGTGATGTTCGACTGCGGCCGCCTGAACTACTGGGCCGTCGCGGTCGCCCACTGGGCGTACCAGTGGGGAGTGAAGCAGGGGGTCGGAACCCCCTTCGCGCTTACGGAGCGGTAAAAGCCCGGCCAACTTCAGCCGAGGGGGGCTACCTCCGGGCGGGAGCGAATCCGGCCAGCTCACCATAGCTCCAATCGGCTGTGCGTCATCATATATGGATGCCGCGTTCGCCAGGGCGAGCTGGAAGGTGAGCGCGCTGACAACGAACGTTTCCATGTACGCTTCGGTCCTCACCTCGGCGGATGGAAAGATTGTTCAACGTAAACATCAGCGCCACCCCCAGCGCATAGACGAGGTGAAATAGGACATTCGCCGCGAGCTCCAACCGGAAAAGTAGTATGGAGGTGGCCAATATAACGGGACACTG
>CAZPYZ010000348.1:2147-5228 GCA_964590215.1 uncultured Dehalococcoidia bacterium
CCGCGAGCTCCAACCGGAAAAGTAGTATGGAGGTGGCCAATATAACGGGACACTGAACGAGGACAGCGAGGCCCATACCTCGCTGTTGCCCCGCCTCCGGTTTCGGAGAAATCCAAACCAGAATGTAGAACAATACCGCGGTCAACACGGTGGGGATTTAGATTATGCTGGCAATGCTAGCCCGTTTCCACCAATCGAGATCGGCTAAGATCCCCCAGGGCACGAACGTCATCGCGATGGCGAAGAGAAGATAGCCCAGGTAGATCCCGGCGATAACAGCCGGGATGAGTTGCTTGGATCTGAGGGCGATCATGCTTAGGCTCCCAACAGCCCCTTGTGCTTGAGCGCCCGCTCCAGGGACGGCTGCATCTTCATATCGCGGAACTCGGCGATGGCGAAGTCGAGGTGCTCAAGGGCTTCAGTCCGCCGGTCCTGCTCCAGGAGCAGCTCGGCCATCTGCAGCCGGATGAGGGCGATCTCGGGCCGGTGGCGGAGCTTCTCGCCCAGTTCCAACGCCTGCTGGCAATACTCCCGGGCCCCTTCGGGGTCACCCAACAGCACGGCCGCGGCGGCCAGGTGCCGCGCTATGCAGGTGAAGTCGGGCCAGGGCGCCGCGATGCCGGCCAGCTCCCTGAGCAGTTCCGCGAGCAACGCGGCCCGTTCCCGGTCTCCGAGGAGCGTCGCCGTCTCCAGCAGCATCACCAGCATCGCCGTAGGCCCGTCCCGCTCCGCCTCGATGTGCAATTCCTCCAGGGCTCGCTCCAGGATGTCCCGAGCTGGTTGGAGCTGCCCCGCGTGGGCATGTGCCAGCGCCCTCCTGGCGGGGACGCCGGAGACCTCCGACCAGTCGCTGGAGGGGTAGGCCAGGTCCAAGGCTGCCAGGGCCGCTTCCGCCTGGCCGCGATAAAGACGGGCCCGATGGGACACGTTCCCGTAGAACTGGCGCCCCAGACCCGGGTTCCCCAGCTCCCCTCCTCGATCCAGCAGGCCTTCGCCCGCAGCCAGAGCCTCCTCCAGCCTCCCATCCAAGACCGGGATAACGATCTCCAGGCGCGCCACTCTCAGGAGAACCCGGGGATCCCTTGTTCGGTCCGCCAGCTCGCGTGCGCGGCGCCACAACTCCTCGGCCTGCTCCCGCCGGCCCCACTGTAAGAACACACCACCGCCTTCCGTCCGGAAGCTCCGAAGCCCGGCGGGAGCCTGGGAAGCACCAAGGCGGGCGACGACCTCTTCCGCCAGCTGCAGCCTGGCTTTTTGGCTGCGCGGGCTTGCGAGGTAAAGACCTGACCCGGCGGCTTGGAAAGCAAGGTCGGGTTCTCCCAGGGCAAGGGCCAGTTGGACGGCCCGCTCTGCCAGGCCCTGTGCCTGTCGCCACTCACCGGCCCTGAGCACACGGGCCAGGGCCAGGTCGGCATGCGCCCGGTCAAGGGTTCCAGGGGCTGCGTATTTGTCCGCCCGCCCGGCCCACTCCTGGAAGCCGGCCATGGTCGGTGCCACATTTGGCCCCCAATACCCGGACAACCCGGCGAGCGCCAGGTTGCAGGCACGCGAACACCGCCCGGTATCGCCTAGGGCCTCTGCCAGGGCGAAGGCTTGTGGCGCCACCTCCTCCACCACCACCCTCGATTCACCTGCAGGCATCATCGCCTCCCCCAACGCCAACAGCAAGTCACAACGTCTTGCTTTATCGTCGGGGTCCAGGACCTCCTGCACCTCGAGGGCCTGCTCCAGCAGCCGCGCGGCTTCGCCGTAGGCGTACACGGAAAGGGCCCGCTGGGCCGCCAGCTCGCCGTACTGGATGGCCTTGGCCAAGTCCGCGGGGTCGGTGGACTGGGTGAAGTGCTCCGCGAGCTCGGCAGCATGCTCCTCGACCCGGGCCGCATACTCCGCTTCCAGGGCGCGGGCGACCTGCTGGTGCAGACGCAGACGGCGGGCCGCGCTGAGCTCTTCGTACAGGGTCTGCCGAAAGAAGGCATGGGCGAAGCGGTACTGAACACCACCCACGCGCGCCCTTTCTTCCAAGACACCGATGCGGATCGCTTCCTCCAGGTGTCCTACCAGCGCCTCGTCGTCGGTGTTCGCTATTGAGCGCAGCGTGGCCAGCCCGAAATCCCGTCCGATAACGGCGGCGAGGGCCAGCAGCCGGTTGCAGTCCGGACTGAGGCGGGAGAGCCGCTTCCCGATGACGTCGCGCAGCCCCTCGGGGATGCTCATGGAGAGGGGTGTCCCCGTGGTGGCGCCCCGGCGGCCTTCCTGAGTGGCCAGCAGGCCCTCCTCCATCAGGTACCGCACCACCTCCTGGACGAACAGGGGATTCCCCTCGGTCTGCCGGTGCACGGCCTCCGCCAGGCCCCAGCTCACCTCCTGGCTGGCCAGGTTGCTCAGCATGGCCTGTACTTCTTGCCCACTGAGGCCGCGCACCAGCACGCGGCCGAAGGCGTTGCTGCGGCGCAGCTCGGCCAGGGTGCCTGACAGTGGATGGGAGCGGTCCACCTCGACGTCCCGGTAAGTGCCCACGACCAGCACCCGTGCACCCTGCAGGTTCCGGGAGAGATGGATCAGGTAATCCAGGGTGCCCCGGTCGGCCCAGTGCAGGTCCTCCAGCACCAACAGCAAAGGCTGCACCGTCGCGGCATTGCGCAGGAAGCCGGTCACAGCCTGGTAGAGCCGCCAGCGGTCATCCTCGGGGTCGCCCGAGGGACGCGGCTCCACCCGCACCTTCTCCCGGACCTCGGAGACGATGCGGGCGACCTCGGTGGCTCCGGAGCCCAGTTCGTCACGCAGGGCCTCCGGCGGCCGCGAGACCACATAAGACCGAATCGCTTCCACAAAGGGGAGGTAGGGCAGGGAGAGCGACCCCTCCTCGTAGCAGTGGCCGGCGAGCACCTTTGCGCCCCGAATCACCGCGTAGGTAGCCAACTGCTCGCAGAGGGCCGTCTTACCGATGCCCGGCTCGCCCACCACCATGGCCAGCGCGCCCTGGCCGGAGACGGAGCCGTCGAAGGCCGCCTGAAGCTGGCGCAGCTCCTGTTCACGGCCAACGAAGGTGCGGCGGTAGAGGGGGTTTTCCGACATCATGGC
>CAZPYZ010000349.1:0-5172 GCA_964590215.1 uncultured Dehalococcoidia bacterium
CTACGACCTGGTCTTGTTGTGGGCGGCCGACCAGGCCTGGGCCGGCGCGCAGCCGTGCTGGTTGCAGCGCCCCTGGTACCGAGACAAGGCCGCGCCTTCCTTCCGGGACCTGCTGACCGCCCTGCGGCGGGAAGCGTGGCAGCGACATGTTTTTGATCTGCCGTATCATTTACGGTGCCCTCAAAAATGGCTGCCCTCGTGGGCGGAGGCACTACTTGAAACCGCATAAGGGCGGAAGTCCAGATCTAGTACCTGGCGGGGTAGGCTTTTAGCCTGCCCCAGGCTGCACAGGCTGGAAAGCCTGCGCCACCAAGGTGGTGCATAGCCTCCGCCTGGCGGCCCATAGAGCTGAGGGGTTCCCCACACGCCCGTGCTGAGGGCCTCGCGATGCCGCGTCACGGCGTTGAATCCCCTTGAGCTTGGTGTTAGAGTGCGCGGCGACTGACGCCGGTCCAGCACCGCAGCCCGAGGGAGCCGGCCCCTGCGCCGTAAGGAGGGAGAGCCTTGAGAATCTTCGTGGTCCTTCCGGGAGCCGAAGGCGGCATGTACACGGCGGAGGACGCCCGGCGACGGGCCGACGTCGCCCGATCCTACGCCACCGCCACCACCCAGATCGAGGTTGGCTATCCTGCCGATTCCGGTTTCGGCCGGCCGGACGGCGGGGGTGCCTTTGCGATGGCCAGAAATCACATCGCGGTAGCTGAGCGGATGGTTCAGGCGGAGAAGGAAGGCTACGATGCCTGCATCCCTTTTGGGATGGTCGACTTCGGGGTGGAGCTGGCTCGCAGCCGCTGTGACATCCCCATCGTGGGACAGGCTCGCGCCACCTACGCCATGGCGGCGCTGATGGCGGACCGCTTCGGCTGCATCTTCTACAACACCGACGACAACGCTCGCCATTGGCGTCAGGCACAAGAGTATGGCGTCGCGGGCAGGATAGTGGGCTTCGGCGGCGCGGAGATGACTCGGACCGAGATGCCCAAGCGGCGCCCGCAGCTCTTCGATCGATTTGTCAGCGAAGGCAAACGCCTGGTAAAGGCAGGCGCCGAGCTAATTGTCTGTCACGGCATGTCCATGTCCCCTGTGGAATTCACCGCCCCGGAGCTCGCGCAGGGCATCGGCGTGCCCGTCCTGGAAGGGATGGGATGCGCGGTTGCGATGGCCGAGGCCTGGACATCCATGGGCACGCCCACTAGCCGTATCCGGTACCGTCCGTGACTGGGGATCCGACCGCGTTATGAGAGGAGATTTCTGATGCCCGATCCTGCCCCCACCATGCTGCTGGCCGGAGACGTCTTCGTTCAACGCGCCGACCCAGAGTCGATGTACGTCAACGTCGCCTCCTACACCCGCCAGGCCGATATTCTGTTCGCCAACCTCGAGAGCAGTCTCACCGATGTCGGGGTGAAGGGCGGCGGGATGAAGGAGGGCGGATTTCGTTCCGAGGAGCGAATGCTGGCGGCCTACCAGGCCGCAGGATTCAATGTCTTCGGACAGGCGAACAACCACAGCATGGACTACGGACTGGACGGTCTCTACCGCTGTATAGAAGTCCTGGATAAAGCGGGCATAGCCCATACCGGCGCGGGCAGAGACGCCTTTGAAGCCCGGAAGCCTGCCATCGTGGAGCGCCACGGGACCCGAGTTGCCTTTCTTTCCTACACCTGCAACTTCCATCCTATGTGGAAGGCGACTGAGCAGCGCGGCGGCATCAACACCGTCCGGGTGTCAACCGCGTACGAGCCCATCTCACGACTGGAGGAGTATCCAGGCGCGCACCCCATCATTCGGACCACTGTTGACCCGAAAGACCTCAGTGCCCTTTTGGAGAACATCCGAGACGCGAAAGCCGGGGCCGACGTGCTGGTCCTTTCATGCCACTGGGGCATCGGGTCAGGGATCGGTGGCATCGGCCAGCTGGTGGGCTATGAGCCAACCATCGCGCATGCGGCCATCGACGCCGGCGCCGACGTCATCATCGGAGCGCACGCACACATGACTGAGCCGGTGGAGGTCTACCGGGGCAAGCCCGTCTTCTACGGCATGGGCGAGTTCGGTTTCGACCTCTGGGGAAGCCGGCAGATGCCGTGGTACCGCCGGGCGTTCTTCCTGGTCCGCTGCCTGATCCAGGACCACGCGATCGAGCAGGTCTCCATCGTCCCCGTCCGGATCAACCCTGAAACGAGCCAGCCTAGCCTCCAGACCACCTCCGAGGCAGCCGATCTGGTGGAGCGCCTTCGCGAGCTGTCCCACCCCTTTGGCACCCGGTTCTTAATTGAGAAGGACGAGGTCGTCGTGGAAACCCGGTCTGCGGTGGCTGTATAGACGCCTGGCAGGAGAAGCGAGACATGGTCCAGCAGCAAGAACAGCATCCGAAGTAGGAGCGCGTCAATCTGGTCACGTATCACGTGTCCGTCGCGACAGCTCAAAACCTCCGCCTGCCCGCGGGCATCGCATCGACCTCCATCCAAAACCGCCCGGAGGGCTTTATCAGCAGGTTGAACTGCGCCCCCAGTTGCGGCTGGTGATGAAGCCCATCTGCTGGGCGTCCGCGGCGATCCTCTTCACCATATCGAACTGCACCCGGCTAACCAGGCCGGCGTAGGCCCGTTCCCGGCCGATGAGAGCCGCCTGGATCGCGATCCTTGAGTAGCAGTTCCCGGACGCCCGCTGAACCACGAATTCCCACACAGAAGCGCGCCCGCGCGGTCGCCCACCGAGACCTAACCGAGGGCAGCATTCCCAAGAACCTTTGGTTCCTCACCTGGCCCACCATGGTCACAGGGGTGCTGCAGATCGCCGACAACGCAGCGGAGCTGATCTGGGCGGGCTTCCTCGGCTTCCGCGCCATCGCGAGCATCGGCGTTGCCCAGACCTGGATCCAGCTCTTCAACTCCGGCCGCATGGGCCTCGACACCGCCACCCGGGCCATGGTCTCTCGGGCCGTGGGCGCGAGAGACCTCCCCCTCGCCAACCACGTCGCGACCCAGAGCCTGCTGTTCAACGCCGCGGCGGCCCTCGCGATGATGCTGGTGGGTGTGTTCTTCACCGAGCCGCTGCTGCGGCTGCTGGGGGTGTCGGAGGAGGTTATCGCGGAGGGGGGCCTCTACCTCCAGATGCGCTTCGTCGCCCAGGTCTCCTTTTCCCTCTTCGGGTGCTCCAGTAGCATCCTGCAGGCGACCGGCGACCCCATCACACCCATGAAGGCTCAGGCGGCCGCGCGCCTGCTCCAGATCGTCCTCGCCCCACTGCTGGTCTTCGGCTGGCTCGGGCTACCGACCCTGGATCTCCCCGGCATCGCGGTCGCCGTTTTCCTGGCGCAGACCGTCGGCTTGGCCATCACCATACACGTGCTCCTCACCGGCCGCTCTCGCCTTCGGCTCTCCATCGCACCACTCCGGCCCGACTTCCCCCTCTTGTGGCGAATGGTCCGCCTGGGAACGCCCGCCTCTGTGACCAACAGCGAGCGCTCCCTGGCCCAACTCATCCTGGTGGGCATCGTGACGCCCTTCGGAGATACGACGTTGGCGGCTTACTCCCTGACTCAACGACTCCAGATGTTCGTCAACTTCGGACAACACGGGGTGGGCCAGGCCGCGGGGGTGCTGTCCGGCCAGAACCTGGGGGCGCGGGAGGTGGCGCGGGCCAGGGCCACCGTCTGGTGGGCCCTCGGCTACACGCTACTATTCAGCCTGTTCGTCGGGGGAGCCATGCTGCTCTTCCCGACGGCCTTCCTCATCGTCTTCACCCGGGAGGAGCACCTGCTGGAGACGGCGGCGCCCTGGCTGCGGATCACCGTCCTGGGATTCATTGCCATGGGCGCGAGCACCGTCTTCATGCAGGTCTTCAACACCGCGGGCGACACCCTGGTGCCGATGCTAGTGAGTCTGGGAAGTATCTGGGCCATCCAGCAGCCGGCGGCGATCCTCCTGTCCGGAGCCGCCCAACGCGCCCAACTGCTCGGTTGGCAGCTATCTCTGCCGGTTGTAAGCGGGCTCGGCGATCTGGGCATCGCCTGGGCGATAGTTCTGGCCATGGCGGTGCGGGTGGCCGTCTATCTGCCGTACTTCCTGTGGGGCCCCTGGTGGAGGAAGAAGGTCTAAGATTAGCCCCCCAGTGCTGCGCTAAAAGCCAGGACCGTCAGGCAGTGGACACGCAGACCGCCGGCTGAGCCCGCGGGCGGCGCCCCGCTACTAAAACCCAGGCTCCCAGATGCCTCGGAGGTCGAGCACAAATCCGGGAAGCAACGGATCACCCGAGAGGGACAGCGGCTCGTCCAGCCGCTCTGGCGACGCCCCAGCCCGGTAAACGTAGACCTGCTGCTCCAGCGGGTCAATGAGCCATCCCAGCCGTGCGCCATTGTCCATGTACTCTTGCATCTTCGCCTGGATAACACTCAGCCTGTCGCTGCTCGACCGCAGTTCCCCCACGAAATCGGGGCAGAGGGGCAGGAATTTCCGCCGGTGCTGTTCCGGCAGTTCAGCGATTCGTGAGCGGCGTACCCAGGAGGCATCGGGGCTGCGGATCGCCCCGTTTGGAAGGCGGAACCCGGCGTTCGGACTGAAGACGACACCGGTCCCGTCCCGTTCCGCCCAAGCATCCAAACGGGCGTTGACCCTGGACTCCTTATTGCCCGTCCAGCCGTACGTAGGCGGCATGATCTCAAGGTCCCCTTTGGCACTCAACTCCAGACGCAAGTCGTTAAGGTCGGAGAGCTCTGCAAGCTGGCGGTCACTCAGCTTTATGGCCGGGCGCAGGCGGAGCACGAGCGGCAGCAGGTCGGCTTCAGGACTTTCTTGCGGCATGGCCCATCTATCGTAGGGTACCGGTCTCCCGCCCGCCACAACAACAACCCGCCGCTGCGAAGCCTAAGCCCCCAGCAGTCCCTTGTGTTTGAGCGCCCGCTCCAACCACGGCTGCATGTCCATCGCGCGGAACTCCCCGATGGCGAGGTCCAGGTGCTGCAAGCCTTCAGCCTTCAGCTTGTCTGCTAGCAACTGCTCCTCCCCCGGCGCTCCCTTGGAGCGCAGGCGCCCTCGCCTGCTCGGAGGGGTCGGTGGAGCGCTGACTGCTGATTGCTGATAACTGACCGCTTCCTCCAGGAGCAGCTCCGCGAGTTCCAGCCGGGTCAGGGCGATCTCCGGACGGTGACGGATCTTCTCGCACACCTCC
>CAZPYZ010000350.1:0-2162 GCA_964590215.1 uncultured Dehalococcoidia bacterium
AGGACACCGCCCTCTCAAGGCGGAGATCACGGGTTCGAATCCCGTATGCGCTACCATAATTGACGAGCAGGGCACCCCCGGCGAGCCTTCTTTCGTGGCTCCTGGGGGTGTTTTGATGTGGCCGGATGCCACCAGGCCACCTTAGAATTCTTCCTGCTACCGGAGACATAAGGCATGAGGATCGGTGTTCCAACCGAGATCATGGACCAGGAGCATAGGGTTGGGATGACTCCACAGGTCTGCGGTCTGCTGGTCGCTCAGGGACACGAGGTGTACGTGCAGAGCGGCGCCGGTGCAGGGTCACACTATCCAGATGATGCGTTCGCCGCGCAAGGCGCGACGCTGGTCGCGACCGCCACAGAGCTGTGGAACGCTGCGGAGGTTGTGGTCAAGGTAAAGCAACCTTTGCCACCCGAGTATCCCCACTTACGGCCCGGCCTCCTGCTGTACTGTTTCCTGCACCTCGCCGCGGAGCCTGGGCTCACTGAGACACTGCTGCGGGCCAACGTCACCGGCATCGCCGCTGAGACCATCGAGACGGTGGACGGCGCGCTCCCGGTACTGGCCCCGATGAGCGAGATCGCGGGCAAGATGACCCTGCAGGTGGCCGCTCACCTGCTCTCCAAACCGGCTGGGGGCATCGGGAGGCTCCTGTCCGGCGTGGTCGGGGTGCCGCCCGCAAAGGTGCTGGTGCTGGGGGGCGGCACCGTGGGTACCGCTGCCGCCCGCATGGCCCTGGGCGTTGGTGCGGAGGTCACCGTGCTCGATCGATCGCACCGGAGGCTGGTGTACCTGCAGGAGGCGCTGCATGGGAATCTGGTGACGATGCTGGCGAACGAGGTGGCGCTGGCCAGCCTGGTGCCCGACACCGACGTCATGGTAGGAGCCATCTTGGTTCCGGGCGCGCGCACTCCGGCCCTCGTTCCCTGCTCCTTGATCAGCACCATGCGTGAAGGATCCGTTGCCATCGACGTGTCCATCGACCAGGGAGGTTGTTTCGAGACCTCGCGGCCGACGCACCATAGCGCGCCCACGTACGTGGTCGATGGTGTGATCCACTACTGTGTGGTGAACATGCCTGGCGCCGTGCCCCGCACCTCCAGTCAGGCATTCGCCGCGTCCAGTTATCCCTACATCGCGCAAGTGGCCGCCCAGGGGCTCGAGGGCTCCTTAACGGACCCAGCCATCGCCAAGGGCGTCAATACCTACCGGGGCCACGTCGCCTATCGCGCGGTAGCCGAGTCTTTGGGCCTGGAGTACGTGCCGCTGAACAGCTTGGTCAGTGGGGCCGCGGCCTAGGGGGTGGAGGGGCTGCGATCCCGGTATGCCCAATCCAAGAGCTCCACGACGTGGGCTACTCGGGCTGGGAGCCCCGCGCGCTGGAGCCCAAGGGAAAGCTGGAGCATGCATCCGGGGTTGGCGGTGACGACGATATCGGCGCCGGTCTCCTTGATGTCGGCCATCTTGGATGCCAGGAGGCGGTGGGAGAAGTCACGCCTGGTGATGTTGTAGACGCCGGCGCTGCCGCAGCAGCGGTCCGCCGAATGCATCTCCACCAGCTCCAGGCCGGGTATGCACCGCAGGAGCTCGCGAGGCGGGCGGGTGATGCGCTGGGCGTGGGCCAGGTGGCAGGAGTCCTGGTAGGTGATCCGTAGCGGTACCGAGCCCTTGGGCGGGTCGACCGCCGAGCTGGCCAGGAACTCGCTGACGTCGTAGACCATCGCGCCGAAGTGACGCGCCCTTTCGGCATAGGCGGCGTCTTTCTCCAGTAACTCGCCGTACTCCTTCAGCGTTGCCCCGCATCCGGCGGCATTGACGATGACGGCCTCGACGCTGGCCGCGAGAAACACGTCGATGTTACGCCGTGCCAGTTCCTGGGCGGCCTGCCGCTCGCCGCTGTGTTCGTGGAGAGAGCCGCAGCAGGTGGCGCCCTCCACGACGACTACTTCGTAGCCGTTGTGGGCAAGCACACGGGCGGTTGCAGCGTTGACGTTGCCGAAGAGGTAGGGCATGACGCAGCCGCCGAAGAGGGCAACCCGGGATCGGGACGGATCCGCAGATTTCGCAGACCCCGCAGATGAAGGGGCCGGCAAGCGTGCAGGTTCGTGGCCGAAGAAGGACCCAGTTAGATCGGGCAGCATCGCCTCCATCTGGGCGAAGGG
>CAZPYZ010000350.1:2262-5168 GCA_964590215.1 uncultured Dehalococcoidia bacterium
CGCTCCGCCTGCATGATCCGCCCGAAGGGTACGCCGGAGGGGCAGACCGCCTCGCAGTTACGGCAGAG
Source organism: uncultured Dehalococcoidia bacterium (assembly GCA_964590215.1). Classification (GTDB taxonomy): domain Bacteria; phylum Chloroflexota; class Dehalococcoidia; order SHYD01; family SHYD01; genus CAZPYZ01. Next base: position 2,331 of record CAZPYZ010000350.1, read on the forward strand.
GAGGCACAGCTCGATGTGGCCCAAGAAGTTCCGGGTGGCGGAGATGCGGCCCTCGGCACGAGCGCGCATGAGGTAGAGGCGCCCCCGCGGTGACTCAGTCTCCAGGCCTGTCTCGATGTAGGTCGGACAGTTCTGGAGGCAGAGGCCGCAGTGGACACACTTGGCCAGATCGTCCAGGTTGGGACCCCCCTGACGATTCAACGCAGAGGACGCAGAGGACGCAGAGGACGCGGAGATCATTTAGAGGCCCCCTATGAAACGGCCGGGGTTGAGCACGCCCTTGGGGTCGAACTGCTCCTTTAGGCGCTTCATAACGGGAAAGCCTGAGGGAGGCGGGCCCCAGATATCGATGGCGTTTTTCAGGTGGGGCGGGCAGTCCTCGACCACCGTGGAGCCGCCCAGCTTGTTGGATACCTCTCGGATACGTTCGACGATGGATCCCCACGCGGCTGGTTCGCGGCGGCCCAACGCCTCGGGCGGCCAGAACGCGTGGAGGATACCGTTGCCCGCCCGAGCCACGATGGTCGCGCCTTCGCACTCCAGGGCAAGGGCAGCTAATTGGGTGGGAAGAGCCGCAGCCCGGACGACAAGACCGCGGGAGACGGGGGTCCTGCTGAAGTCGCGGACCGCCCGCCAGAACTGGTCCGGCGCGGGAGTCTCCTGAAATCCTGCCTCACTAAAGAGCACCCTGGCCTCTCTCAGCTTGCGGTCCACAGCGGCGCGAGAACCGCCGAACTCCAGGGCCAGCAGCCAGTAGTCTGGCGGGCCCCACGGGTCTCCGTTCAGTGTATCCACCGCCAGGGGTTGAAGGCCGGCCGCCAGGAGCCGCGGGACCAGGCTAACTGCCCCTTCCAGAGAGGGGCAGCGGGCCACGACGGTCTCCGTCACGGCCGGCAGCGGCCACAGCTTGAGGCTGACCTCTACGATGACGCCCAGCGTGCCCAGAGAGCCCGTGTAGAGCTTTGTCATCTCGTAGCCGGTGACGTTCTTCACCACCTTCCCCCCGGCCTTGGTCAGGGTCCCGTCGGGGTGAGCCACCCGGATGCCGATGACCTGTTCACGGGGATTGCCGTAGCTGAACCGGCGGGGCCCGTCGCCACCCGCCGCCAGGATACCCCCTATCGTGGCCTGGTCTGGAAGAGGGGCCTCCAGCGCCACGTGCTGGCCTTGTTTGGCGAGCGCGTCCTGAACGGCCATCAAGGTGATCCCTGCCTGCACCGTCGCGGTCAGGTCCTCCGGGGAGTGCTCGAGGATCTGGTCAAGGCGGGTGGTGCGGAGGGCGAGGTCGAAGCGCCTGGGGGGGTTGCCCAAACCCATCTGCGTGCCGCCGCCCCAGGGGGTGACGGCAAGGCCCGCCTGGTTCGCGCGGGCGAGTTCACGGGCGACCTCCTCGGGCGATGCTGGCGTGAGCACCTCAGAGGGCATCACCCCATCTACCCCGTGGGATTCTTGGTCGCGGCTCACAGAAATGGCCTTTACAGTCTGCGGACGGATTAGAGGGAGTGCCAGACCGAGGACCCTGGTACTTTCCCCGTGTGAGTCAACGTTAGGGTTCGGGCGTCACGGCGACGAGGGGTTGGGTGGTTCCCTGAGCTTGATCGCGGCAGGTAAGTACTAGGCCAGGCGCCATGGGTCAGTCGACACATCGGCTCCCCGCAACCAGTCTGCGACATTTTCGTCGGGATCAGCCGGGTTCAACCATAGGATGTTCCGAAGTCCTGGAAGGTTCCCCGCAGCCCGACCGAAGAGGCGCCTAACCGCTTCGTCCTGCGACACGATGATGCGGTCCGCAGCCAGGCAAGCCTCGATTAGGTGAACGTCCTCCAGCATGGCACGCTGGTGTGCGCCGTCGTTATCGGAGTTTATGATAGCCGCTCGAAGTTGGTGGTTTGCTTGCACACGCTGCGTGTCCTGCTTCCCGTGCTGGTGCATCTGCCGGCGCCAACTCCTGGGGTATCGAGATTGCTCACGTTTCCACTCCGCCCGTATGTCACTCGTCATAACGACGTGGTGGCACTCGGTGAACATCAGCCTCAGGAGATTTCTGCAGTTCCGCGAAACGGAATGGACGGCTCCTCTGCCACCGGCGGCGCGAGCCACAGATGCGTCTACCACCAGCCGGCGAGACCGTTTCCTTCGGCCGGTCAACTTTCCCGGATTCGTTCAGCGGCGTCAAGATAGCGATCCTCCGCGCTCATGGTCACATCCCCGAAGTCCTCCGGCCAATCACCGAACGCTCCGCTCTCATCGAGGCCGGCTGTTCGTATGAGGGTTGAGCCACCAGGCGTCCGGCTGAACCAATGCAGCTTTACCAAGTCTGTGCCAAGGCGGCCCTCGGCAACCAGCGTTTGGAACCCCAGTAGGAGCAGGTCGCTGTGGGTCTCCACCACCACCTTGACGCCGCGCTTGGCAGATTCGCCGATGATCTCGGCCAGGGGGACCAGCGCCTTCGGATGGAGATGGATTTCAGGCTGTTCTATATAGACGAGCTGTCCCGGTTCCGCAGCGAACAGGGCGACGAGAACGGGAAGGACCTGGGACACTCCGAAGCCGGCGTCCGCGATGTTTACCAGGTCCGCTTTGCGCCCTCTGGACCGCGTGGGCAGTCGCCCGACTTGCAGCTCGACCTGGGTGTCGTCAAGAGCCCGCGCGCTCACCGTGGATGTAAGCCCCAGGTGCTCCAGGGCGGTGGTAAGCAAACCCAGCCGCTCGCCCTGGCCCCGCTGCCAGTAGTCGATCATGCTGGCGACATACTTCTCGAACGTGCCTGGAAAGTCATGTCCGACGGCGGCGACCTGGTAGCTTCGCTCGGGATTGCCTCTTAATGCCGGAACATGG
>CAZPYZ010000351.1:0-5151 GCA_964590215.1 uncultured Dehalococcoidia bacterium
TATGACGGATCTTCGGCATCTCGCTACTCCTTCTTGCGGGGGCTTCTCCCCGCGGTCACACCTATAGCGCGGGGAGAAGCCCCCGCCCTACGGATATGGCTTGCCTGATATGCCTTGCACTAACGCCCAGAGCGACGGGTCTCGTGCCCCACCGCTCCCGAGGGCTGGCCTCGCGCCCACCGGTTGTGAACGCTGGCTTAGGGTATCATGCAACGCGTCTACCTGTCCTTTCCCGGTGGAACAGGGAACGCGAGGGCCTCATGCTTGACTTGCTTATAACCAACGGCCGGATCATCGACGGCACAGGGGCTGCCAGCTACCCTGGCGCCGTCGGCGTCGAAGGCGACGAGGTGCGCATCGTCGCGGGGGACCTCTCCGCGGTGGAGGCCGGGCGCATCATGGACGCGGCTGGAATGGCCATCTGCCCCGGCTTCATCGACATGCACTCCCACTCCGATCTGTTCCTGCTGAACGACCCCAAGCACGAGGTGAAGCTGCGGCAGGGGGTGACGACGGAAGCCCTCGGGCAGGACGGCCTCTCCTACGCACCCATCTCCCCCGACAAGCTTGACCCGCTGCTCCGCTACCTGGCGGCGGTGAACGGCCTCCCTCCCGAGGGACTCCGATGGAGCTCGGTGAAGGACTTCTTAGACCTGTTCGACGGGCGGGTGGCGTGTAACGTGGTCTACTTCGTGCCCCACGCCGCGATCAGGGTCGAGGCCATGGGATGGGATGCGCGATTGCCAACGGAAGGCGAGATGACGCGCATGCAAGAGCTGGTGCGCCAGGGGATGAGCCAAGGAGCCTTCGGGCTATCCACCGGGCTGACCTATGTGCCTGGTTGCTACAGCGACACCAGCGAGCTCGTCTCGCTATGCCAGCCCGTCGGCTGGATGGGAGGGCTGTACGTGACCCACGCCCGCTACAACCTGGGCGACCGGCTGCTGGACCCCTTCCGGGAGGCGATCGCCGTCGGGCAACGCGCGGGGGTGCCCGTCCAGATATCCCACTACCACAGCCCCGTCGCTGGGATGGGCCAGCAGATGGTGGAGCTTCTTGACGAGGCCCGGCGCAGGGGGCAGGACGTCACCTACGACCAGTATCCATATCCCGCCGCCAGCACCCTACTCCTTTCCCTCTTGCCGGCGTGGGTGCACGCGGGTGGGCCAGGCCAGCTCCTGCAGCGGATTCAGACCCGAGACGTTCGCCAGCAACTGAAGCAGGGCATTCAACCCTCCTGGGGTGGCAGCTGGGACCAGTACATGTTCAGCCGCATTCGGACCCCTCAGAACAAGTTATGGGAGGGGCATTCCGTCGAGGAGTTCATGCGAGCGCAGGGCAAGTCCCTGGTCGACGCGGTCTGCGATCTTCTGATCGAGGAGGACCTGGACGTAGCCTTCGTTTCCAGGACTGGGAATGAGCAGAATATCCGGACCATAGCCAGGCATCCAGCGCAGATGGTGGGCAGCGACGGCCTGCTGACCGGAGACAAGCCCAACCCGCGCTCCTATGGGACCTTCCCTTATGTGTTGGGCCAGCTCGTCCGGGAGGAGGGAGTGCTGACCCTGGAGCAAGCGGTGGCGAAGATGACCTCCTTCCCCGCGCTCCGCCTCGGCATCCACGACCGGGGAGTGCTGAGCGAGGGGAAAAAGGCGGACATCGTGGTATTCGACCCGAAGACGGTACGGGCGGCTGCGACGTTCGAGGAGCCCAAGCAGTATCCGGAAGGGATCCGCTACGTCATCGTGAACGGCCGGGTCGTCATCGACGATGGGGCGCACACTGGGGCGCTGCCCGGCCGGGCGTTGAGGCGGAGCTAGTGGCACAGGCGGGAGTGCCTGTGCTCTATTTCAACCAGACCTGGCGGCAGCGAGCCCGCGGCCTGTGCTGGAGGAGGGAGTTGTGCCCCAGCTTTGCTGTACGACCAGCCGGTAGACATTCATGACCCGCTCTCCGGGCTTTTCCTGAAGCTCATCCCGCAGCGCCGCGGCATGGGCCTGGAACGCAGCCTCGGCTTCGCTGACACGACCGGCGCGTGCGAGGGCTTCTATCTTGAGGCAGGCCGCCTCCTCATGGAAGGTGTTGACGGCCAGGGCCCGGTCGCACAGTTCCACCACCGGGTCCACGGCGCCTTTGCCGCTCCACAGTTGAGCCAGGGCGACGAGAGCGGCGAGGTAGCGATCCTCGAGCCGGGTTCGGTAATGCTCCGGCCACTCGGAGTAGAACTCCCGCAGGAAGGGGCCATTGTAGAGATTGATAGCTCGCTGCAGTCGGGAAGCCCGCTCGGTGTCGCTGGCGGCGGGCCGCAGGGCGTCGCCGATGAGACCTTCGAATTCATGGACGTCAAACCAGACCTGCAGGGCTGGATTCAGGCGGTAAGTGCTCCCTTCCCGGACCAGGCAGTCAGGATGGACTGCGTTCCGCATCCGGTATGCCGCGGTCCAGAACTGGGTGTCGGCTTTGGACGGATCGGCGTCCGGCCAGATGGCGTCGAGGATCTCCTCCTTTTGTGCTGGACCGTTACGGAGCAGCAAGAAAAAGAACAGCTCCTTGGCCTTTTCGGAGGGCCACCGCACTCTGGACGGGTTCTGGTCGGCCCGATCAACTACGGCGGTGCCAAGTCCATAGGCCCGAATGGCCGGTCGCGTCTCGATGGATGCCGCTGCCAGCTCTGCCGCTGCTTCCCCGGGCATCTCGGTGATGGCTTCCAAGAGGCGCTGGAACACCCCCTCGCACTGTTTCAGCGCCGTCAGGTGCTGTACGAAGGGGAGAGCCGCCCGGGCCTCGAACAGCAGCAGCGCCTCGCTGCCTTCGGCTGGCAGAAGGTTGACAATCTCCTCAAGCAGGGGCCCGACTCCCGTCTCATGCTCGGTCCAGAGGAGAGCGGCGTAGTTGAAGGCGCACCGAGCTTTGGCCTCGGCGGTGCCGGACTGCTCCAACAACTGCCGCGCCTGGAGGATGGAGCGGCGCGCCTCCTGGTGCAGTCCGAGGGAGCGCTGAACCACGGACTGAGAGGTGAGCAGCCGGCCGAGGATCTCGGCGCCGGTGTGGGCTCCGGTCTGACCAACGGCTTCTTCAATCGTCATGCGGGCGGCCATGAAGTCGCCCAGCGCGAGATGGCAGAGGGCAATGCCCTCTGCGGCTTGGACCTGGGTCTTGTGTTCGGAGACGCTGCGAGCCGCGTCGAGGCCCTGGCGATAGGTGGTCAGGGCTCTGGTGTACTGGCCTCCGTGCCGCAGCACGTCTCCTAGGGAGTCCAGGGCGTGGCTGAGGACTCGGGGGTTGCCGCTCTCTTCAGCATGACGGGCCGACTCGGTCAGGGCTTCCTCCGCAGCCTGGAGCCTGCCCTGGCTGTGCAACAGGTTTCCGAGATTGTTCAGCGTCGACGCCAGCCCCGCCCGGTTGCCGAGCTTGCGGTAGCCCTTCTCGGCCGCTCGGTAGCAGGCCGCGGATCGGCTGAACTCGCCCAGGCCCCGGTTTACCGACCCCAGATGGTGGTTCACGTAGGCGATGTGATACAGGTCTCCGTCGTCGTGGTAGAGGGCGAGGGCCTGCTCCAAAGCAGCTTTGGCATCCTGCAGCCGCCCACCCTGGTTGGCGGCCTGCCCTGTCAGGTGGTAGCTTTCGGCCAGAGTGAGCCTGGCTTCCCGCCCGTGGGCGTCTTGCAGCAGAGCGATGCTCCTGCTGCATTCCTGGGTAGCCCGGTCCAGCAGGCCGGTCAGACGGAAGGCTGCGGCACGGGTCACGTGGGCCTGGGCCAACGCGAGGTCAGGGCCCTCGTGCAGGAGATCCAGGGCCTGCCCGGAGAGACGCAGCGCCCCTTCGCCATCTCCGATTTGGGCCGCACAGCGAGCCCTGTAGATGAGGAGGGCAGGATAGCGGTCCAGGATTGCCTCTGGAAGCAGGTCGATAAGCTCTGCTAAGCGTCCCCATTCCCCGGCGGTATACATATCCGGGGCCGCCTGCTGCAGCGCCTCGGCCACCCGCTCGGGCTGTCCCGCGGCGCAGAAGTGCCGGATAGCTCCCTCCCAGTCCTCCCGGGCCTGGAAATACCTGGCCGCCCGCTGGTGAACGCCGGCGAAACCCGCTTCACCCCTCTCCTGGAGCCGGTAGGCGAGGAACCGGCGCAGACCGGCTGGGCAACGGAACTTCAGCTCCTTGGGGACCCTCTGTAGCAGGTTCCACGTGTCCGCAAGACTCTTCAGCAGCTCCAGGGAGTTATCGGCTCCTAGCAGGCCGTCGCAGAGGCCTGGTTCAAGCTCGGTCAGGATGCTGGTGCCCTCCAGGAAGCCTTGCAGTTGGGGCGAAAGCGACTGGAACACCTCTGCTTCGAGGTACTCGAACCAGCCCCGCTCGTCGCCTGCGCCGCCAGCGCTCTCGTTCACTGCCAGGGCCATCCCGGCGATCCATCCCTCGTAGCGAGACCAGAGCTGACGCGCCTCCGCCTCCAGTCCGAGGTCCTTCGCCTGCAGCCAGCCCTCGGTTTCCTCTTCGGTAAAGGCAAGGTCTTGCGCGGTGAGCCGAAGGGCTTGTCCGTAGGTGAGCAGCCGGGGGAGGGAAGGAAGGGTGGGGCGGGTACGGCTCAGCAGGATGAGCTGACAGCCTGCCGGCAGCCTCGGGATCAGCAGGTCAACGGCCCGGACGGCCGCCTCCGTCTGGGACAGTGCCTCGAATCCGTCCAACACCAGTACACCGCCCTCGGCGGCGCCCTCAAGGCTCGAGGCAAGGGCATCCACCAATTCGGCGTGGGCTGCCCAGAAACCGTCGCCTGCCGGGGGTGTCCCGATGCTGTCGCGGTATGGCGCCGCGCTGACCGCCTGGACCGCTAGGGCCAGGTGATTCAGGAACCGGGCGCTGTCCCGGTAGCTCTCATCCAGGGTGAACCAGGAGACGTTGGTCCGGGCCTGGGCCAGGTAGGAGCTGACTAACGAGGTCTTGCCGTAGCCCGCAGGAGCGGTGATGACGACCAGCTTGGACTGGCTGTGGCTCGCCAGGATGTCCAGCAGGCGCTGCCTTTGGTAATAGCCACCCCTCGTGGTGGGCGCCACCAAGCTTGCTGGTAACCGCTGGGCCAGAGTCACGCTGCCTCTTCTCGTCTCTCGCTAACCTATGGCGAGCTAGCTCGCAGTCCCAAGCTAACATGAGGCGAGA
>CAZPYZ010000352.1:0-5144 GCA_964590215.1 uncultured Dehalococcoidia bacterium
AAACCCTTCAAGTAATACGTCATGCTCTGGAGCGCGACTACGGGGTCGATGTCTCGTACCCAGACGCCCTTGGGGACCTGTGCCTGGCATGGGGCGTAGTTGAGCACCGCTCGAATGCCGCAGTGCACCAGCAGGTCGACGACTTCCTGGCAGGCGAACGCGGGAACAGCTACGATACCAATGTGGACCTTCGTCTGCCGCGCAAAGTTTTCCAACTCGGCGGTGTTTCGGACCACATAGTCCCCAATCCTTGCCCCAATCTTCTGCGGGTCGGCGTCGAAAGCAGCCAGGATTCGAAACCCTTGGGGGGCGAAGCCGCCATAGCTTAGGATCGCTCGACCGAGCTGACCGGCCCCCACCAGGACTGCCGTCCACTCCCGGTCCAGGCCCATGATCTGACGCAGTTCTCGCAATAGACTGCTCACGTGGTAGCCTCGGCCTTGCTTGCCAAAACGGCCGAAGTAACTCAGGTCTTTGCGGATCTGGGCGGGCGTGGCCTGAAGCAAGACACCCAGGGCTTGCGAGCTGACCACGGCCTCCTCCTCCGCCTCCAACGCGGCGAGGACACGCACATAGAGGGGAAGCCGTAGGATCACCACCTCCGGGATGGCGTTGATCACCGCCGAAACCCCACGTGGATCGCGATCGCCCCTAACTGGAGGAGGCAATAAGCCACGGAAAGGAAGCCGGCCGCTTCCATCATCGCCTTGAGGCCTTCTGGGTCCTGGAAGCCCATGACCGATCCAGAGAGATATTGGTAGGCCTCCGGATGGCCGCTGACCCAGCCGCCAAGCCAGGGGATAATGCGGTTCAGGTAGAGCCGGTAACACGAGCCCAGCAGGCCGCCCTCCGGGGGCATAATCTCAAGACAAACCACCCGGCCACCGGGGCGAAGGACTCGCCGCATTTCTCGTAAGGCCGCGACGACGTCTGCCATGTTGCGTACGCCGAAGGCCACGGTCACACAATCGAAAGCCTCCCCTTTGAAGGGGAGGCTGTGTGCGTCGGCCAGAACGCACGTTATGGAACGGTTGGATTTCTCGAGGCCGAGACGCAGCATGGCGTCACATGGGTCGAGGCCAACCACAGCACAGCCCCGGTGTTGGAGCGCAAGAGCAAGATCCCCGGTGCCGGTCGCGACATCCAGGACCCGGGCGCCAGGCGACGGGGTGGCCAGGCGCGCGGCATATGCCCGCCACGATTGGTCCCTGCCGGTGGACATCAACCGGTTCATCAGGTCGTACCGGTGGGCGATGCGGGCAAACATGCGGCTCACCCTGGCAGTCCTGGATGTCGTGACGCAGCGGTTCTCGTCCTCCGGCTCGCCCGGGAGTGGTGCAGGTACATCCGTCAGGGGCCGGACCTCAGGCATTAGCGGCCCTCATACTGCAGCTCCGGCGGCATCGCCTGGTCGACTCCCAGCGCCACGAGCACTCGGGCGACGATATGGTCCACCACTTCTTCGACGCGCTGCGGCCGCGCGTAAAAATGAGGCACCGGTGGCAGGACAGTGACCCCAAGGTTGGCAACCGCAAGGAGGTTCCGGAGGTGGATAGGAGACAGAGGGGTCTCCCTGGGCACCAGCACCAGGCGCCGCCGCTCCTTCAAAGTCACGTCCGCGGCCCGTTCCAGCAGGTTACCCGAGAGGCCATGGGCAATCGCGGCCAACGTGTTCATGCTGCAAGGGACGATGGCCATGCCGGCCGTCGGAAACGTCCCGCTGGCGATGGGGGCTGCGATGTCGTTGATGGAGAAAGTCTTGCAGGGGGTCTCGACCAGCCAGTGCTTGAACGGGGCGCCCAACTCCTGCTGCCAGACCACCGCACCCGCCGCGGTACAGAGCGCTATGACCTCACGGCCGCAATCGACTAACGCCTGGATGCAACGCTGGGCAAGGACGGCACCGCTGGCCCCGGTTATCCCGACGACAATAGGCGGGAGCGATGATCCCAACCCTCCCCCTTACGTTACATGCTGCTGTCGATAATAGCTATTTGTGAAAGAATGCGCAATGTAGCTTGTAAGTTGAAGTAGTAACTGAGTAAGTCCAGTAGGGCGCGCTGGATCTGTTCACGGGTGGCGGTGCTCGGGCATGGCCACCTCCCAATCATAGGTAGCGGCCAGAGTCGGGTCGGGGCCAAGGTGGTGCACTTTCAGCTCGATCGCGCCGCCGACATCCTCGCCCGCTTCGGCCCGTGCGGCAAGGCACGACCAGAAGGCCAGCATGATGTTTCGGCTGCAGTCGTCGGGATCGGTGCCCATCGCCTCCAACTCGGGGAAGTCCTGAGAGGACGCCAGGAAGGTGCCGTCCCCCTGGATAACGACGAGTACTCTGACCACCATCGCGCCCATTATAGAGGGGCGCTCCGCCGTCATGAGGCAGCAGCCGCTACGTCGAGGGACCGGCCATTTGGTGGTAGCATGACCTTTGCATGACGGCGGAGGAGGTCCATAGACAGCTCGCTCTCATAGTCGGGCCGGAGGGCGTTTCCGACTCGACCAGGGAACTTCTCCTCCACGCCTCCGACGCGCTGCGCCCCACCCGCCATTTCCCTGGCTCGGACTCCCTCACTCCCCATCCGGAATGGGTTGTCTGGCCGCGAACCGCGGCTCAAGTTCAAGAGCTCGTTCTGCTGGCCGGCCGCACCCGCACACCGCTGGTTCCCTACGGAGGCGGTTCCGGCCTCATGGGTGGTGCGCTGCCTTCCCGTGGTGGCATCGTCGTGGACATGAGGCGGCTGAATCGGGTGCGGACGATCGACGCCGAGGCCCGCACGGCGACGGCCGAGGCCGGCGTCGTGCTGGAAGACCTGAACAGTGCGCTCTGCCCTCACGGCCTGGTGTTGGGCCACGATCCCTGGACGGTGCCCGTAGCCACGGTGGGCGGAACTATCTCCACAAACAGCCTCGGCTATCTGGGCGCCCAATACGGTTCCATGGGCCAACAGGTGCTCGGCCTTGAGGTAGTACTCCCAGACGGCTCCCTCGTGACGACGCGCCCAGTCCCCAAATCCTCCACGGGGCCGTCTCTGCATCACCTGTTCATAGGCACCGAGGGGTGCTTCGGGCTCATCACCGCCGCAACGCTGCGGCTCTTCCCCATCCCCGAGAAGCGGCTCCTGTACGCGTTACAGTTTTCCGGGTTCGAAGAAGGCTTCCGGGCGATCCAGGGCATGTTCGCCATCGGCCTGACGCCTGCCCTCATGGAGTTGGGAGAAGAATACCCGACGGTCTTGCCTCGGGGATGGGGACGCCGGCCGGCGGCCGAGGGAGGGGAGCTCTATCTGGGCTTTGAAGGACCGTCGGAGGTGGTGGACGCCCAGGCCAAGCGCGCCCTGAGCATCTGCGCCCTGCACCGCGGGGTTGAGATGCCGTCCGAAGAAGCCTTGGCCTTCTGGGAGGGACGGCACGCCGCCGCGGAACGATTCGCCGCGAACCGGGAGACCGAGGGGCGGGCGCCCTATTTCCAGGCCCAGGGGGAAGGACCGCTGGTCGACTACCTCCATGTCGCGTTGCCGGCTTCGCGCGTTCTCGGCTTCCGGGTGCAAGCGATGCGGGTGGCATACCAGAATGGGGTGCAGGTGAGGGAGTGCGGCCTCTGGAACCGGCCCGAGCTGTTCTCCATGGTGTTAGTGGACCCGACCGGGCAGCCGGGATTGCTCTCCCGCGCGGTGGACCGGGTCCTCATGCTAGCGCAGGATGTGGGGGGAAGCATGGAGTACTGTCACGGTGTAGGATTACGCCTTGCTCACCTGATGCGACGGGAGCACGGAAGGGGGCTGGACGTGCTGCGACGGCTCAAGGCGGCAGTGGATCCCCAGGGGATCATGAACCCAGGCAAGCTCGGCTTGTAGTCGCGCGTTTCGGGTTTCGAGTCACCCTGCCACCCTTCCTGATCCTGCTCCTCGGTGTTCTGGGAGTGGCGTCGGCTTCATTACTGGTCCGGGCCGCCGCGGAGTCCCCGCCCCTGGTGATTGGGGCCTACCGGCTTGCCATCGCTTCGCTCGTGGTGGTACCAGCGGCGTTGGTCCTGGAGCACAGGCGCTCTCCTTTGTGGGCCCGGGCAAGAGTGCCTGTGCTCCAGGCACGTGCTGCGATCATCTCGGGCCTCTTCCTGGCGCTGCATCTGGGCGCCTGGATAACCTCCCTCAGCTACACCTCCATCGCCAGCTCCACGGTGTTGGTGACGACCACACCGGTCATGCTGACGCTGCTGCCGGCCCGTTGGCGCGGCGATCCGCTCGCTCCCCTCGCGGTCGTGGGTGTCCTCGCCGCCTTCGCAGGTGGCGCGATGATCGCCCTTGGAGACGCGGGGATAGACCCGGGGATGGCCTTCGGCGACGCACTGGCCCTGCTGGGAGCAGCAGCGATGGTGGGCCATCGCATCACGGGCAGGCAGCTCATGCGAGACGGGCTGCCGCCTCTGACGTTTCTGGCCATCATCTACCCGGTGGCGGCTCTATCGCTGGTTGCGGTGGCGTTGCCGCTGGGCCAACCGCTGGCCGGCTTCTCCGCCGAGACCTATACAGCCTTGATCGCCCTGGGACTGGGACCCCAACTCATCGGGCACTCAGCCCTCAATTGGGCCTTGACCCGCCTCAGCGCCGTCAGCGTGGCGACGGCGGTGACGGGGGGTGAGCCGGTAGGGGCAACGCTGCTCGGGATCCTCTTCTTGCGTGAGATTCCAACCATCACCCAGACCCTTGGAGGGGTGCTGGTCCTTGGTGGCACCTACCTGGTCTTGAGGGAAGAACCCGGCTGGTCTGTCCCGGGCGAGGCAACCGCACGCAGGCCAGGTGACTCAAACTGGCGCCGTGAGGGGTAGGGATCGGCCCCGGAACGATGCGTATCAAAGGGGGGATCGTTTCCCCTGAGCTATACTTTGACCGCTATGGGAACGTCCCATCCTTCTGGGCGCCTCAGGACAAACCTGGGGCCCAATGGCCAGCGCCTGCTGGAGGCTCAGTACGCCAACATGAACCTCTGCGTCCGGTGCGGCCTGTGCCATTCTGTCTGCCCCACCTACCAGCAGAGCTTCATCGAGCCCGAAGGCCCCCGGGGCCGCATCGCGATCACCCGTGCCCTGGTCGAAGGGCACCTCGACCTTAGCCCCGACCTCTTGAACCATTGGGACAACTGTATCC
>CAZPYZ010000353.1:0-5136 GCA_964590215.1 uncultured Dehalococcoidia bacterium
CGGACGGCGGCGCGATGTCATTCCCGGTATCTGGCGGCCCTCCGGCCGCCTGCTGAGCTCGCAATGACATACGGCCGCCGTACCGCCCAGCGGAGCGCAAAGACGTGACGGGCACCCGGGTTCGTGGTGTTCACGATAGTGGTGTCCAGCTCGCTCCGGGGTCCCTCGTCAACATAGTATGGCCGCGCAGGGTTACAATGCCGGTAGCTTGGTCGGGTACGGCAAGAAGTCTAGCGATCGGAGGTAAGCAGCAATGGTCACCGGAGCGGAGACGACGGGAGAGCCGCGGGCGGGGCACGTGTGGAAGGACGTGGGACGGGTGCAGGAGTACCTGCAGCAGACCGAACGGGAGACGGAGGAGACGGCCCAGGTCCATGGGGTGTTGACGGCGCTGATACCGTTCCCCCAGGACGCGGCGATACGGGTACTAGACATCGGGTCAGGGCACGGGGTGTTGGCGGCGTCGGTGCTGGATACCTATCCTAACGCACAAGCGATCGGTCTCGACCTCTCAGAGGCGATGATGGAGGAAGGGAGAAAACGGATGGCGCGCTTTGGCGACCGTTTTCGCTATCACGTGGGCGAGTTCTCCGACGGGACGCTTCCCAAGGACCTGGAGGGGGCCTTCGACGTTGTCATGTCGTCCCGGGCCATCCATCACATCACGCCGGAGGCCAAGCAGCGGCTGTTTGCCGAGATCCACGGCCGGCTGAATCAAGGTGGGTGCTTCCTGGATATCGACAACATGCGGCCCCGGGACGAGGTGCTGCGAGATAGGTACGCGGAGATCCGAGATCCTGTTAGAGCGGCGGCACAACGGGAACGGCGGCGCATGGGTGGGGGCGGCAGAGAGCACTCGGACCCAGTGCCCGAGCAGCTGGCCTGGCTGCGGCAGGCGGGATTTCAGCACGTGGACTGCTTCTGGAAAAAGCTGGACCGTGCCATGATCGGCGGCTACAAGGAGAGCGGGCAGAGTTAACCCTCTCTTCGGTATCAGCATCCCGTCCCATTCCACGGATTCCGCAGAGGCTGTGATCCTATTTCCGACGATGCCGATCGCCGGGCCGGCTCTTCGCCTTGCGGGAGGGCAGGCTCCGGAGGCCGCGGCGATCCTTCGGCAAGGTCAGGACAGGTCTAGCGCGGTGGCCCTAGTCGTCGGCCCTTCACCCCAGATTGCTTCGTCGCTCCCAGCCACACCGGGTCCTAGTCTAGGAGTGCGGCCGGAAAGCCGCACTCAGTCAAGGGGAGGCGGGGCAAACGACCGCTGCGTGAACCTGGGGTCTGGGGCGCAGCCCCAGTGTCACCGGCTTTCCGGCCGTGTTTCTAGCAATGTCACATGCCGCTTGAAAGCGGCACCAAAGGCGATGAGAAATGTGACGCACGGTGGGCCCTCACGCTAACCCTCTCCCGGAGGGAGAAGGGATTTTCAGGACAGTGACAGTCCGGCAAGATCTTACAGCGTCGCAGCTTCATCCCCGCGTCCAAGGTGAGCAGGGACCCCCCAGTCCACTCCCCCATATCCTCGTGCCGCTGGATGGCTCCCCAGCTTCGGAACAGGTGCTGCCGCTGGTGACCCCGCTGGCACGGGGGCTGAGAAGCCGCGTGGCGCTGCTACGGGTGTTGGAGACGGACGCCCTCCCCACGACCCTGGATCGCGAACAACAGCATGGCCTCGACCAGCTGGTGGCCGGGGCTCAGGCACGATCGCTGGACTACTTGCAGGGACTGCAAACCCATCTACGAGAACATGGCGTGATCGCCACGACGGACGTGCTGCCCGGTTCGGCCGCGGAGGCCATCGTCTTCCTGGCCCACTCCTTGGGTGCGGACCTCATCGCGATGAGCACCCACGGCCGGACTGGACTAGGCCGGTGGATGATAGGCAGCGTGACGGAGAAGGTGTTGCAGACGGCGGACTGCCCGGTACTCCTGGTCCGGGCGCGCTCGCCGGGCGATGTAGCCGCCGAACCTCCGGAAGCCGTTCCGGAGCCCCAAGACGGCAAACCCGAGTTCCCGTTCGGAGTGACGCGGCTGCTCCTACCGCTAGACGGGTCCGAGTTCGCAGCGCGCGCGATCCCTCTGGCTGAAACCTTCTCAAAGGCATTTGGGCTGCCGCTGCACGTCCCCCGCGTGGTGCCCGCCTCGTGGGTTGCGCTGGCCGGCTCGGATGGGGACGAGACCGCAGCCGCAGCCGCGGAGTTGATGACGGCGATGGAGGCAGAAGCCGCGGAGTACGTGATGCGACAAGGTTCGGCCTTGCGAGATCAGGGCTTACGGGTCGAGACCCAAGTCGTCGTGGGGGACCCGGCGTCGGAGATATCAGCCATGGCAGGACAGGGGACGATGGTAATGATGTCGAGCCACGGGCAGACAGGTCCGGGCAGGTACGTCATGGGGAGTGTCGCGGGTCGAGTCGTAGCGGGCTCCCGGGGCCCGGTGCTGGTGGTGCGATAAGAGCGACTCACCCAGAGCGTCCTCGGCCCTCACGGGCGTACTGACTTACTCACTTCCTCATTTACCGACTTGCCACTTCCTCGCTTCCTCTTTTCCTTATGTCCTTAGCAGCGGTTCTTGCTTTCTGTACGCGTCCGCGATCTCACTGCCTGTGGCCCACCAAACGTAGGGGTGCCCTTTGATGTAACGCAGAGCCTCATCGAGGGCGGCCGAGCGGGCGGGGTAGCCGGACAGGTAAGGGTGTAGGGGGATGGCCATGACCGTGCCGGAGCGTTCGCCCTCCCGGTACAGGACGTCGAAGGTCTTGCAGATGAGCCGGGAGTATTCTTCGGGGGTAAGTCCCCAGCGCTCGTAACAGGGGATGTCGTTCACTTCCAAGGAATAGGGCAGCCCTACCAGCCAGCGGTCACCGGCCTTTACCGGGAAGGGACGGTCGTCGACGACCCAATCGGACACGTACTCAACCCCCGCTTCGGCGAGGAACTGGAGGGTATGAAAGGTTTCCTGGAGACCGGGGCCCAGCCAGCCCTTGGGCCGGACGCCGGTCGCGCCCGCAATGCGCTGGACGGTCCGGGAGACCACCCGCTGCTCATCATCTGCTTCCAGGGAGGAGAGGAGCTGGCTGTTGGTGACGCCATGCCCCATCCATTCCCAGCCCCGTTGCTGGCCGGCTTCGATGATGGCTGGGTACTGGTCGCAGACGGCGGCGTTCAGGGCTACCGTCGCGCGCGCGCCGACCCGGTCCAGGACGCCGGCTATGCGCCAGACGCCGACGCGGTTGCCGTACTCTCGGACCGACCACGCGGGGACGTCGGGCGCGGAACCCCTACCTCGGGGAACGGGCTGCTCCAGGGGGAACCACTCGATGTTGGGGATAATCCAGACGGCAACTCGAGCGTCGCCAGGCCACCGGAGAGGTGGCGCATCGGGCGCGGGGCGGTAAGGGATAGGAGGTTGGAGGCCCGGCTGATGAGTCACCGGACACCGGCCACGCCGAGGCGGTCGAGGGCCTCTGTTGAGCTTCCCTTCATGGCTGCAACAGCGGTCTCAACGCCGACGACCCAGGCGTACTTGTGGTGCAGGTCGAACAGGTTAATCTTGTGGCTGATCTGCGAACGATCGAAGGTGGCCTCACCGACCAGCAGGACGGGGAAGCCGTAGGAGTACGCGTCCACCACAGAGGCGCGGACGCAGCCGCTGGTCGACTCGCCTGCGACGATGAGTCCGTCGACACCCAACTGGACGAGATGGCTGACTAGCGGGGTGCCGAAAAAGCCGCTGGCTCGCTGCTTGTAGATCACAGCCTCGCCGGGGAGAGGCCGAAGGGACTCGACGATCTGCATCCCCCACTCCGGCGATCCCCGAGCCCCGTCGAAGGGCTCTGCGCTCTGACGCTTGGTCGCGCGAACCTTCCCCCGTCCGGCCTCTGGTCGCGTCTCACCGGTGGTGTAGAAGACAGGGACGTCTAGACCGCGGGCGGCCGCGAGCAGGCGCTCGGCGTGGGGCAGCGCCTCCCAGCCGGCCAGACCGCAGCTGCTAGGGAAGCGCTCCATGGCCTCGGGAAGGGGTTCCGGGTGGTCCCCAAACACGGCGTTGTAATAGTCGATGAAGAGCAGTGCGGGCCGGTGCAAGACCGGCAGTGGGCGCTCGTAGGAAGCATAGACGACACGGTCGAGATCGGTGACGACATCATCCCAGATGGGCATGGGAGGATCCTCCTTTACTTGCCGAAGAGTTGGTTTGGAGTCAGGACGAGGTCTGGAAAGGCGAGGGGGCTAACGCGCTCATCGCCGCTGAGTTCGAACACCTGCTGGTAACCCTCCGGCCGCGGGTCGCGATGCACCACGATCCGCTCATCGCGAGCGTTCATGACCCAGTACTCCGGCGCGCCCTCGCCGGCATAGAGCGGAGCCTTGCGCTGTAGATCATACGAGAGAGAAGAATCCGCGACCTCAATGATCAACAGGACATCGGCGGGGCCGGCGCCGCCGTACTGGTAGAAGTCGTCCCGCCTGCGAAGAACGAGGACGTCCGATATCGGGGCGTTCCACGTACTCAGCCTAATATCGCCCTGGACCCGGACAATCGCCTGCCCGTGCAACGCGAGGACCATGGTCTGGTTCACCCGATCCACGTGGGCGTTGTGGGCATCGCCGATGGGCGACATCTCGATGAGCACTCCTTCAATGAGCTCGACTCGGTCGTCCTCAGTCAGGATGCCGGTCTCGACCATCTTGACCGCCTCTTCATAGGTGAAAAGGCGGGGCCTCTCCCCCAGTTTTGTCTTCGCCTTCGGGGTCGCCATGGCCTACCTCCGCATACTTCTTACAGCGGAAACTGGGCATGATGCAAGACGGCGCGTATCAGGTACACTGCCGGTATGCAGCCAAGAATGTACGGGCCGTTACAGGGCCTGAGGGTGGTCGAGCTGGCCCAGAGGATCGCCGGCCCGTACTGCGGCAAGCTGCTGGCCGACCTCGGGGCGGAGGTGGTAAAGGTTGAGCCACCCGAGGGCGACGTGGCCCGGCGGCGGGGCCCGTTCCCGGGGGACCCTTCGACAACCTCAGGGCAGGCTCCTTCAAAGCGCTCAGGGCGGACCCCACCCGACCTAGAGAAGAGCGGCCTCTTCCTCTACTTGAACACCAACAAGCGGGGGGTGACCCTCGAGCCCGGGTCACGCCA
>CAZPYZ010000354.1:0-5107 GCA_964590215.1 uncultured Dehalococcoidia bacterium
TTCCCCTCGCCGACGCCGATGCAGCTTTTCTGGAACGTCCAGCGTCCACCCATCACCGATGAACGGGTCCGCAAGGCCATCTCCCTCGCCGTCGACCGGGACGAGTTCATCCGAGTCTACACCAACGGCCAGGGCACCTGGGCCATCTCCGGTGCCCTGGATGGCATCTTCAGTCAAGAAGAGCTCCGGAGCATCCAGAAATTCGATCCGGAGCGGGCGAAGCAACTGGTACGGGAGGCCGGCTACCCCGACGGGCTCACCCTGGAGATGAACTATCCCGGCAAGGCTTACGGCGACCAATTCATCAGCGAGATGGAGCTGCTCCAAGCGCAGCTCAGGAAAGTCGGGATCAACCTTACCTTCAAGAGCCAGGATAAGGAGGCCTTCTCGGCCAGCAAGAAGACAGGGGAGTACGTCATTAACCTGACCCGCAGCGCCAACCTGGAAGGGGACATCGCGGACTGGGTGTTCTCGATGTACCACCAGGATTCCAGGCAGAACAACTACCACGTGAAGGACCAGGAACTGACCAAGCGGCTGGAGGCGATGCAGGGCATCGTGGATCGGGAAAGGCGGAAGGAAGAGGTCCGCTCCATCGCCCGGTACGTGTACGACAAGTCCTGGGGGCTGTCCATCTACCACGGGATCGAGCACCGGTTTATGACGCCGGCGCTCAAGAACTACGCCGACAACTTCTGGAAAAAGGGCCCGCCCGTGATCCATGCCTGGTTGGACCGGTAAGGGAAGCTCGCCTTCTTCACCCGGGAACCGGCGGAACCGCAAGTTGCATCGATCCTGGCAGATACGAACAACTCGCTTCATATGAGTACCATCAACCCGGGCGAGGTGTACCACAACGTGGCACGCCGCCGCGGATCGACCGCGGCGCAACGGCCGGTGTATACAGTCTTCGAGCACCCCAATCTTCGGCTCGCTCAAGCGACCTGGGAGCGAATCCAAGCGGCCTCTGGGATAAAGCCATCTGGGGGGTTTTCCTATGCCGACGCCTTTGCAGTCGCCCTTTCTCAGGAGTTATCCGGCCCACTCGTAACAGGTGATCCTGAGTTCGCCTGGAACGACAGGGGCTGCTGACTGTGGTCTGGCTTCCCCGTCGGTAGCAATCGCCACCCGACCGCGGTCGGAGATCGGTTTTAAAGTGGCATCGTGCTGCTGGGGAGCGAGGACGCGGACGCGCCGTGTCTTGATGTCGATACAGCGGACGTCTACAGTGAGGTCAGCCAGTCGAGAAAGGACCGCACGGCCTCTTCGTAGACTCGAAGGCGTGTCCGGCCGCTGGCTCTGGGCACGCTAAAGCCGTGGTCGGCCCCGTCGAGGAAGTGGATAGTCGCATGGGGTACGCCGGCCATTGCACTGCGAAGCTCGTCAGGCGTCGCGAACGCGTCGTTGGTCCCGGAGCAGAAGAAGGCTGGCACCTTCAACTCCCCGAAGTGACCTGCCCGCCAGCGATCATCGCCTGGGGCGTGCAGGGGATATGCGAACAGGCCGAGCGCCTCCACAGGGGCGCCGAGCGCGGTTACGATGGAGGCGTAGCGCCCACCCATGGAACGGCCGCCGACGGCGAGACGCTCCACCGCTGGTCGGACGGCAGCGATCACCGAACGCCATGCGGCCTCCAGAGCGGGAGCCCGGTCGGGCGATTTTCGGTTCTGCTCCATGTACAAGAACTGGAAGCGATAGGCGTCGATCCCGGCAGCAGCGCAGTCCTCACAGAGGCGCCTGCCGAAGGCGTCGTTGAGATTGGACCCCGCGCCAGGCGCGTAGACGACCCCCCAGCCCGTCGGGGATCCTCCCGCTGGATGCCGGATCATCGAGATCTGGTTCCCGCCGGGGAGGTCCACCTGGGACCGAAAGGAGTTCACCATGACAACATACCGGATCGGGGTCGTGGAGTGCGATGGAATCGGCCCGGAAATCGTGCGAGCCACGCTGCGCGTGTTAGAGGCAGCTACCCAAGAGGGCCCGACGCTGGAGTTGGTCCACCTCCCAGCCGGGCTCGCGGCCATTCGGCGCGATGGCCATGCCCTCCCCCAAGCGACCATCGACGGCCTGAGCCGGTGTCACGGTTGGATCATGGGGCCCCACGACTCCCTGTCCTATCCCGAGGAGGCGAGACTCGAGCGGAACCCCAGCGGCGAGCTGCGCCGCCGTTTCGACCTCTACGCCAACATCCGCCCGGCGCGGACCTACCCCGGCGTGCCATCGCTGGCGGGCTCGGCGGACATGGTCGTAGTCCGGGAGAACACCGAGGGGTTCTACGCCGACCGCAATATGTTCCAGGGGTCTGGGGAGTACATGCCCACCCCCGACCTGGCCCTGACCGTCGGCGTATTCACCCGAACGGGAGCACGACGCATCGCCGACGCGGCCTTCCGGCTGGCCCGGTCCCGCCGGCGCCAAGTGGCCATCGTTCACAAGCAAAACGTGTTCCGGCTGGCCTATGGGTTGTTCCTGGAAGAATGCCACGCCGTCGCGGCAAACTACCCCGACGTGAAGGCCGAGGACTATATCGTGGACGCGATGACTGCCCATTTGCTGCGCCGGCCGGGACATTTCGATGTCATTCTCACCACCAACATGTTCGGCGATATCCTGTCGGACATGACCGCGGAACTGACGGGCAGCCTGGGGATGGCAGGGAGCATCAACGCAGGCGATCGCCACGCCATGGCTCAAGCCGCCCATGGATCAGCTCCAGATATTGCGGGACAGGGGATCGCCAATCCCAGCGGGATGATCCTGTCTACGGCGCTGCTCATGCGCTGGCTGGCCGACCGTCATGAGGATCCCCTGGCTCGGCGCGCCGGCGAGCGGATGGAGGCCGCGGTGGCTTCGGCCCTCGAAGCGGGGGTGCGGACGCGGGACCTCGGTGGGTCCGCAGGGACGGTGGACTTCACCGCAGCGGTTGCGGAGCGAGCAGGGCGCGCCTCATAACACCGGGTTTCCTTCGACAGGCTCGGGCTAATGCAGCCCCGTTGGCCGGCCACGCGCTAGCGAGGGGATGAGCCTCCGCGCTACGATTAGGGCCCAGAACGATATTGGAGGGAACAGAGATGGACGAAGCCGCGAAGAAAACTGCCCTGAGGATGATCCCTTATGGGATGTTTGTACTGACCACCAAAGCGCAGTCGGGTGATGAAGTCGGCGCGGGCACCGTCAACTGGATGACCCAGGCCTCCTTCGCGCCACCTCTGGTGGTGGTCGGGGTTAAAGCCGACTCACGGGTTCACCAGCACATCAAAGACACGGGCGTCTTCGCCGTCAACGTGATCGGCAAGGACCAACGAGACATGGCATTCGCTTTCTTCAAGCCGACGGAACGAGAAGGGAACAAGATCGCCGGCGAGGACTTCGAGCCCGGGCCCCAGACCCAGTGCCCCCTAATCCTGAGCTCCCCAGCGTGGTGGGAGTGCCGGGTGGTCGGCGAGGTTGCCCAGGGAGACCATACGGTGTTCGTGGGAGAAGTGCTGGAGGCCGGGGTTCGCCGGGAAGACCAGACAATCTTGATGCGGGACCACAACCTCAACTACGGGGGGTAGGCGTCTCGTTCCATAACCGGTGCTTCTTGACCGGCGTCCGTTATTCGGGAAAGACAGCGTAACCGAGGTCGGCGGCTGCCCGGCGGAGCTCTGAGTCCCAGCAGGCGAGGATGATAGACTCGGGATCCCCCGCCCGGATCAGCGCGGCGAGGTGGACCGCGTCATAACCGCGGAGACCGTGACGTTCGGCGAGATCGCCGGCTTGGAGTACCAGCGGCCAATCAATCTCAATTCGTTCACAGCTTTCCCAGGTTGCTATAACAAGGGTCATGATTGCGTCCCGTCGCTCGGGCGGAACCCGCCCATCCCGGAGCGCCGCCGCGATTGCCGCCCGCAATTCGGCATAGGCCACCATCACCGAATAGGTTTGCTCTGCTTCTGCGGCCACCGAACGCATCTGTTGCGTGCCATCCTCGGTCAGGACCAGCTTGACCAGCGCACTGGTGTCGGCGTAGAGCGTCACCGCCGCTGTTCACGCACGTAGTCCACCATAGACTTCTCGCCGGGAAGAAGCGGGATCGGGTCCGGCAGGTTACGCATGGAGCGCCGCGCCGGGACTATGAGGCCCGCCTCGATCAGTTTCCGTATATGTTCTGGACGGTCGGCCGGGACGGCTGGATTTAACTCTGCGATCGTCTTCCCCCGAGACGTAACGACGAACCGTTCTCCCTGTTGGACCCGCCTCAAGTAGTGGCTCAGCCGGGCCTTGAGTTCGCGAATGCTTACTTCTTCAGTCATAGTAGTCATATTCTAGAGGATATCGTGACTACAGACAACCTCAGGCTTTCCCCCGCAGTCCCCGGTAGACCTTCTCCGCCGTGATGGGGAGTTCGGTAATGCGGACGCCACAGGCGTTGTAGACGGCGTTGGCGATGGCGGCGGCCAGGGGCACGTTCCCCATCTCCCCCACGGCCTTCCCGCCGTAGGGAGTGGGTCCGTGCGCTCCAGTCACCAGCACCGTCTCCAGGGGCGGGATGTCGGCGATGTTGGGCAGCTTGTACTCCCCCAGGTTCGGGTTGAGCACCTTGCCGTCCTCAATCAGCAGCTCTTCTTGTAGTGCGAACCCTAAGCCGTAGATCACGCCGCCATCGATTTGTCCCTGATGGTACATCGGGTTGATGACCGTGCCCACGTCGTGAGCCGTGACGATCCTCCGCACTTTCACTCCCCCGGTGTCGGGGTCCACCTCTACCTCCGCAATCTGGGCGCAGACCGACGCGATCCCTTCGGGCCGAGGGCCATCCAGCTTCACCCGCACCCGCACCTCCTCTCCGGGCGCGGCCTGGAGCCGTTCGCGCGCCTCCCGCGCCGCCTGCTGGCAGGCGAGCCCGTACACGTGGGTTACCCGGCTGCCACCCACCCCGGTGTCCTCCGGTATCACAACGCTATCAGACATACGGATGGCCACCTGGGAGAGCGGGAGTCCCAACTCCTCAGCGATGATCTGTTGCATGATGGTGTGGTTCCCCGTGCCGGTGTCAGGTGCGGCGGTGTACAGCACCTGTCTCTTATACACATCTCCGAGCCCACGAGACTAGGCATGATCTCGT
>CAZPYZ010000355.1:0-5084 GCA_964590215.1 uncultured Dehalococcoidia bacterium
CCCATGGAATGGGAAGAAAGGACAGTCAAGGTCAAAGTCGATTCCGGGCACCGTATGGTCATCCCGGCCGAGTTTCGCGAGGCCATGGACGTGAAGCCGGGTGACGTCGTGCTCGTTACGTCTGAGGCTCCAGGTAGGCTGCGAATTCGGACCTATCCCGCCCTCTTCCGAGAAACCCAGGAGTGGGCCCGCCAGTACGTTCCCGAGGGCGTCAGTGTAGTGGACGAGTTAATCGCTGAGCGCCGAGCCGAGAATGCCCGTGACGAGGCCGAAGCCCGGGAGCACCGGAAGTGGGCCCGGCTGTCGGAGTGATCCGCTCAGTGCTCGATGCATCGGCCTGGATCGCACTCATTTCGGAGTGCCGGGCGCTCAAGCGGTGGCCGAAGCCATCATGCAGCGGGCCGCCATTAGCGGCGTGAACTATTGCGAGGTGGCCACCCGTCTATATGATGCGGGGATGGCCGGGGATGAGGTCGCAGCCAGGCTGTCGAGATACCAATTGGACGTGATAGCGTTCGAACAAGGGCAGGCCCTCGCCGCCGCCGCCCTTAGATCGCTAACCCGACACCTGGGTCTTTCTCTCGGCGACCGCGCCTGCCTCGCTCTCGCCCGTCACCTCGGTCTTCCCGCTATGACCGCTGAGCGGGCTTGGGCCCAGCTCGATCTCGGCATACCGGTCCAGGTTATCCGCTAACGCACGCTACGAGGCCCATTAGGGTCGATCATCTCCAACAGGTGCGCGCGCTCCCATAAGACGATTCCCCTGTCCCGCGCAAAGGCTCGGGCATCGGGCGTAAAAGCGCTAAGCCTAATAGTCTCCTACCCAACGGTAGCATGGGCACTCCAACGCACGGGTCAAACCAAAGGGGCCAAGCACGTGCCTCTCCGAGTCCACCGCCCTTACCGGCCGCCCACCGCCGCCTCTGGCCTCGCTGACACCCCGCGCCCTCCAAACCAGCGGGAGGCGCTCAGCTCCCCGTACTCCCACATCACCAACAGCTGACTCGCTATGAAGATAGAGCTGTAGGTCCCGGAAATGATGCCGATCAACAGGGTCAACACGAAGTTGCGGATGGTCACCCCGCCGAAGAGCAGCAGAGCGACCAGCGTCAAGATCACGGTGAGGCTCGTCGTCAAGGACCGCGCTACGGTCTGATTCAGACTGACGTTTACCACATCTCCAAACTCGCGACCCGGGAGGCGCCGAAGGTTCTCACGGGTGCGGTCAAATACGACGATGGTGTCATGGACGCTGAATCCGATCACCGTCAGTACGGCGGTGATGAACATCGAGTCAACCTCGGTCCCAAACACCTTGCCCATGATGGAGAAGAGCCCTAGCACCACCAGCACGTCGTGGATCATCGCAAGGATCGCGCATGCGCCATACCGGAATGGTCGAGCAACCTGCCGGAAGGCAAAGCTGATGTACAGCAGGATGAACACCGACGCAATGACCACGGCCAGGGCGGCCCGCTGCGCGATTTCCTGTGCCACAATCGGCGACACCTCGTCGTAGCTCAGCACGTTTACCGCGCCGAACCGCTCCTGGAGCGCTGTCAGGATCTCGGCTCGCTCCCCACCTTCGATTACCTGTCCGGCCTCACCTCGTTGCTCCGGGCGCAGCACGCGGGTGCGCACTAGGTAGTCGCCATCTGCCGTCCGCTGGATGATGGCGTCCCCGTGCCCCACGGCCGCCAACGCCTCTCGCAGGTGCGCCTGTTCCACGTCCCGCTCGAAGCGTATGGTCATCAGGGTGCCGCTGGTGAACTCAATGCCGGGCCGCAGCGCGGGCGGGATCAGGAGGGAGATCAGCCCGGGAACGACGATGATTGCCGACAGGATGATGTAGAAGAACCGTTTGCCAACGAAGTCGATGACCATTTAGGGTGTCCCCGCTCCCGCCCTTTCTAGTCCGAACAGCCATCTTTGT
Source organism: uncultured Dehalococcoidia bacterium (assembly GCA_964590215.1). Taxonomy (GTDB): domain Bacteria; phylum Chloroflexota; class Dehalococcoidia; order SHYD01; family SHYD01; genus CAZPYZ01. Next base: position 1,934 of record CAZPYZ010000355.1, read on the forward strand.
TGCGGCGACCGGCGGCCGACGAACACGCGCAGGAAGGTCCTGGTCACGTAGATCGCGCTGAACATGCTGATGAGGACGCCGATGAGCAGGGTTACAGCGAACCCCGTCACCAGGCTTGCCCCAAAGCTGCTGCCGAACCACCACAGGATCAAGCACGTGATGATGGTTGAGACGTTGCTGTCCCGGATGGAGAGCCAGGCCCGGTCGAAGCCGGCCTCGATAGCCGAGGCGAGGGTCCGCCCCGCGCGAACCTCCTCCTTCATCCGCTCGAAAATGAGGATGTTCGCGTCCACGGCCATGCCTACGGACACGATGAATGCCGCTATACCCGCGAGGGTCAGTGTCACGGGGATGAGCTTGAACACCGCAAGGACGAAGAGGGTGTAGCAGATCAGGGCCACCCCGGCAAGGAGGCCCGGTAGCCGGTAATACATGAGCATGAATAGCAGCACTGCGATAAGCCCGATCTCCCCCGCGATGATGCTCTTCCGTACCGAGTCCGCACCCAGGATGGCGTCCACGTTTTGCTCCTTGATGATGCGAACAGGGACGGGCAAGGCCCCAGCATTGATCTGTATCGCCAGGGTCTGGGCTTCCTGCAGCGTCAGCCCCGTTATCACGCCCCGATCCCGTAGCACCGCCTGCACGATAGGCGCCGAGATCAGCTGATCATCCAGAAAAATGCCCAGAGGCTTCTGTATCAGCCGCTGGGTGATCTTTTCGAACAGCACCGCCCCCTCATCCGTTAGTTCAAAGGACACCTCCGGGCGTCCCGTCTGCTGATTCACCAGCGCCGCTGCGTTCGACTTGAAGTAGGCGCCCGTCAAGGGCTTGGTCGCCCCATCCGAACCCGGCGCCGTGGCGGGCGTCCATTGAGGCGCGCTTGCCCCGGGGTCCGTCAGCTGTTCTCGGAAGTCCAGTTGCGCCGTCTTACCGATAAGGGCCTTCGCCTCGTCGACGTTCTGCACACCCGGTAGCTGCACAGAGATACGGTCACTTCCCTGGGCCTGGATCACCGGCTCTGTTACGCCAAAGGCATTCACTCTGCGCTCGATGACCTGCCTGACCCCCTCCAGCGCCCGCTCTTTCTCCCCCGCGGGCACCTTGGAGAGGTCGGCCTCCAGCACGACGTCGACGCCTCCCTGGAGGTCCAGCCCGAGGGTCATCCCCCTCCGCACGAAGTGCGCGTCGCCCACCCTGATGTCGATCCACCCCCGCTCCGGCCAAAACCCTCCCGGCAAGTAGGTGTTGGGCCTTTGTGGCCAGGCCACCAACAGCGCGAGTGCGGTCAACAATGCGATAAGGAGGAAGGTAGTCTGGTTCCTGCTCATGCAGCCAGTGTACCGCGAAACTTTCCTGTTCCCTGAGGTGCAGGACTACGATACGGGCACTCGCTAGTGGGTCACTTGTCACGCTGTGCGTCCTGAAGCTCTTGATGACTAGCCGGTGCAAGTCCGGCCAAAGGAGGGACCAAGCCACCTTTGTAGCAGCCTGCCGGCGTTTGGGGAGACCTGGGCGTCGAAGCGCAGGGTCGAGTCCGCCTTGGGCGGATGCAACTCACCAGTCCGCAGCATAAAGCGAAGTCTGCCGCGTCGTAAAAGTGACCCCGCGAGGGGAACAACCGGGAGCCGAGCCTGGGGCATGAGGGCGAAGGCCAGGGAAGGGGTGAAGCGCTTGGAGATGCAGCCCCGAAGAACCCGGCGGCGTAGAGGGCGTGGAATGGCGAGAGAGCCATCAAGGGAACAGGAGAGGCCCGTCTCCGCCCCAGCAGTGAGACCCCTTCGGGAGCCGACCGAAGGTGGTGGCCTGGGAGCGTCGAACCGTATAAGCCGAGACCCGGTGAAGTCGGGGAGAGCGGAGCGGGAGTCGGAGTGGCCCACAGTACCGAGGAGGCCGGGGACAACAGAACCCCGGCGGAGGGAAGGGGCCACACTTGGTCGGCGGGCATGGAGGAAGGAGGGGTCGGTGAATGCCGGTAAGGGCTAACGACACCCAAAGAGCCCAGATGGGGACCCGAGCCTTCCAACGTGCCCTGTATCGGGCGGCGAAGGCGGACCCTTCGCGACGGTTCCATGCGCTGTACGACAAGGTGTACCGGGAGGACAGCTTGAGGCGGGCATGGGAGGAGGTGCGAGCGAACGCAGGGGCGGCAGGCGTCGATGCGCAGAGCATCGAGGCGGTAGAGGAGAGCGGGGTCGAAGCCTTCTTGCGGGACCTGGCGGCGGAGCTGCGAGCGGGGCGGTACCGGCCACGAGCGGTGCGCCGGGTGTACATCCCCAAGGCAGACGGCCGCCAGCGCCCGTTGGGGATACCGACGGTGCGGGACCGGGTGGCGCAGGCGGCGGTGAAGGTGGTGCTGGAGCCGGTCTGCGAGGCCGACTTCCGGTCGAACTCGTACGGGTTCCGGCCGAAGCGGAATGCCCACCAAGCAGGTGAGGTCATCCGGCAGGCGGTGAACCGGGGAGCGCACTGGGTGGTGGACGCCGATATCGAGGCGTTCTTCGACCGAATAGACCATGGCACGCTCATGGGGTTGGTGGCGAAGCGTATCAGCGACCGGCGGCTGCTGCGGGTGCTGCGGCAGTGGCTGAAGGCGGGGGTGCTGGAGGGGGGAGCCTGGCAGGCCACGGAGCAGGGGGTGCCCCAAGGAGGGGTCATCTCGCCGCTGCTGGCCAACATTGTGCTCCATGAACTGGACCGGTTCTGGGAGGACGGTTGCAGGCACCTGGGACAGTTGGTGCGGTATGCGGACGACTTTGTCGTGCTGTGCCGCACGGAAGCCCAGGGGCAGGAGGCGCTGCGGCGGGTCCAGGGACTGCTCACAGGGCTGGGGCTGACGCTCCACCCCGGAAAGACACGGTTGGTCTTTCTGGGGAAGGGAGCCGGAGGCTTCGACTTCCTGGGGTTCCACTACCGGATGGTAGCCTCGTGGCGGTGGCGGGGACGCTGGTATTGCCACAACTGGCCCAGCCAGCGGGCGATGCGGACGGTGCGAGAGCGCATCAAGGGGGTCACCGCTCCCCGGTGGCGACTGCACGAAGCGGTGACCACGCTGGTGGTGGAACTGAACCGGGTACTCCGGGGCTGGGGCGCCTACTTTCGGGTGGGCAACGCCAGCCGGAAGTTCGCCCAGGTGGACAGCTACGTGCGG
>CAZPYZ010000356.1:0-5047 GCA_964590215.1 uncultured Dehalococcoidia bacterium
CGCGAAGACCATGGGCTTAACGGCCCTATAGCCGGGGAGCGCCCGGACCGCACGCCGTTCCCCGGCGGTCACGGTGTCGCCGACCCGGGCGTCCCGGACATTCTTTAAGCCGGTGGCGATGTAACCGACCTGGCCTGTCTCCAGCTGGCGAAGCGGGGTCAGTGCCGGCTTGAACGCGCCGACCTCCAACGCCTCGACCTGGGTGCCCACCTGCATCATCGCGAGGCGCTGAGCCTGCCGCACCGCGCCGTCGACCACCCGGACGTAAGCGATGACTCCTTTGTAAGGATCGTACTTGGAGTCGAACACCAGCGCCCGGAGAGGCGCTGCAGGGTCTCCGGACGGAGAGGGGATGCGCTGGATTACAGCCTCAAGGATCTCCCGAGTGCCAGTGCCCTCCTTGGCGGACGCGAAGACGATCTCATTTCGAGGCAGGCCGATGACCCGCTCAATCTGATCGGCGGTCCCCTCGGGGTCGGCGTTGGGGAGATCGATCTTGTTGACGACCGGGATGAGCGCCAGGTCCTCGTCCAGCGCCAGATAAACGTTGGCGAGGGTCTGGGCCTGGATGCCCTGAGTGGCATCCACCACGACGAGGGCCCCCTCGCAGGCGGCCAGGCTGCGGGACACCTCGTAGGTGAAGTCGACATGGCCGGGCGTGTCTATCAGGTTCAACGTATAAGGGGCGCCGTCGCTGGCACGGTAGGCCATCTGGACCGGCTGGAGCTTGATGGTGATGCCCCGCTCCCGTTCCAGGTCCATCGAGTCGAGGACCTGCTCCGTCATCTGGCGGGGACTGATGGTCTCCGTATATTCCAGCAGGCGATCCGCCAGGGTCGACTTCCCGTGGTCGATGTGGGCGATGATGCAGAAGTTGCGGATATGGGCTTGGTCCATGGGAAGTTAGGACGTAAGGAAGTAAGGAAGTGGAGGGGCAGCCCTAACTTCCTAACTTCCTGACTTCCTTATTTCCTTTCATCGTCGGATATCCCTGAGAACGGAGTCTCGCCGCGCAAACTCTGTCGTCCCTGCCAGGTCCAGGAGCACGAGGAGAAGCACCAACTGCAGCTTGCGGGTATAGAGGGATGCATGGCGCCCCGAGAAGAGCCGGGCGTTGGGATGGCGGCGGAGGTAATCCTGGCTTAGCTCGTGCCAGATCTCCGGGTGCTCGTCCAGCACGAAGTCGTATTCATGGGCGTCCCGAAAAGCGAGGAAAAGCAAGGAGGGCGAGGAGGCTTCGCCCGTCCCCTCCCACTTGCCCTGGAAGTAGCGATGCACGATGGCCATCATGCCGTTCCAGGCGGACACGAATCGGATCTCCAGGTTAGGCGCGACGAGGGACTCCAGGTACCAAAACGCGCCTGACACGAAGCCTCGGTCCTCCACCCAGCCGGGGAGGCGGCACCGGTGCACTGCGGTGCTCAGGTAATCCTCGACCTCGAAGGGGCTGATGGCCTGCTCGCCCCGGGCCAACCCGCGTCCCGTATAGCAGTGAGTCACCTCCTCGGTGCCGTCCTCATGGCAGAAGCGGGCCTGCTTGTAGTGCACGTTGCGCCCCTGACCCACGGAGAGCAGCAGCAGATAGTCCTCGATCGCGTCGCCGCTGTTGCACAGGCAAGACAGGGGAGCGAACTTCGTGGCGGTCGTGTCCCGAACAACGTCCACCGTATGGCAGTCCTCCGGTGTCGCCAGCATCCCTCGGACCCGCTCCTGGTACCCGTCCATCCCGCCCGCCGGGGTGAACGTGTAGCCCTCGAATTCAAAGGGACGTTGAATCCAGAGGTTATAAACGGGGTATTCCACACGAGCGACGGTGGGCATCGCGCGCATCGTAGCAGAAATCTCCCTCTGCGGATGCATATGCGTGCACTCCCGCCCGGGTGGCCGGCCGAGCATCACCGCGATGTTATCCGCAGGGAGGAAACGGGGCAGATGTCGGAGTCGCGGCGGCCGTTTCTAAGACGTGAGGCCGGCGAAGAAGGATGAGATGGGGCAGGCGAAGCCAGGGAGTAGCGGAGAAGTCAGGTGTCCTGCTCTCCCAGGATCGCCGCCAGACCAAGTTCGCCCTCGAGACGGCGGTACACCTTCACCTGCCTGCGAACCCAGTCGGCGATCCAGTACTCGTCGACGCCTCGCCGGTCGCAGAGAGCCAGCTTCAGCACCTTATCGCGATGCTCATTGGCCGAGCATGGAGTGAGTACCTCGACGACGAGCTCTGGGGGGCATGAACGTGGCGATCCGGTCCAAGGATAGCCGCCAGCCGGCCGTGGCTCGCCCAAGCCAGATCGGGGATCACGTCGTCGTCGGCAAAGACCATGCCAGGGCCAACGCCCACCCAGCCGGAGGCAGTTTCCTCATTCCAACTGACCAGCGCAGCAATACAAGACCCAATACGACATCGTGTTCCCAACCAGCGGCCTTGGTCACGAGCAGTTCCCCGTCGATGATCTCGTAGCGCCATCCAGGCTTATCCGGCAGGGCTTCTAGATCTCTGGAGGTGAAGCGGGTGCTAGTCATGGCCTGCCTCCTTGCCCCGAGTGTATCAGCCGGACTTCCTCGAGAGCGGCGGCCGGCAGCCCGCCCCGCTGGGCGGAGGCGATCGCGGCGTCCAACTGCGCGTGGTCGGAGAAGCCGATGAGCGCCGTGGAGAGCCTGGGGTTGCTGAGGGCGAAGCGGAGGGCGGCATCGGGCAGGTCCACCGCGTACCCCCTCTCCACGAGGAACCGAAAACCCGCGGCGCGGCGAACATCGTCGCCATACTCAGCGCCGGTGCCTATGGGTGAGGGCGGGGAGGACGCAATGGGGTGGCGCTCCGGGACGCCCACCAGGGCGCCACCGGCCAGGACCCGGATGCCGATGGTGCCCATGCCTGCTGCCGACGCGCGATCGATGAGCAGGTCGAAGTCCTGATACGGGAAGCCGTCGGGTGCCGCCTGTCCTGCACTGGGATTGAGGAGGTTGTAGGCGACTTGCACCGTCCGGAAAGCGCCGCTGTCAACGACCCGGTGCACCGCCTCGGTATCCCCAAGGCCCGTGATCCCCCAGAACCGGACCTTGCCGGCACGCTGCAGCTCCTGGAAAGCGGCGAGCACCTCGTTCAGCACCTGCTCGGGAATGAGGGAGTTCCTCCTGGGCTCAAGAGTGATGTTGTTGTGGAGCTGGATCAGGTCCACGGAGTCCCGCCCCATGCGCCCCAGGCTGGCCTCGACGGAGGCGATGACGCCCGCGCGGATGGCCTCCTGCGGTGCGCGGACCTTCGTGCCGACGTATACCTCCGGCTTCAGTTCATCCAGGACGCGCCCAAGGTTTCGCTCCGACTCCCCGTCGCCGTACTGGGCCGCGGTGTCGAAGTAGTTGATCCCTGCCTCGACGGCGCGGGCGACGGCGGCCACCTGGTCCTTCGGGTCGCTCCGGACCATGAGGCCTCCCACGTTCCCGCAGCCGAAGCCGAGGGCGGAGACGGTGAGACCGGTGCTTCCCAGGGAGCGGTATTCCACGTCAGCGCCCCAGCCTGGCGGGCGGGAACAGCGAGGCGACGGGGCAGGCGAAGCCTGGGAGCACCGGTGAGGTCAAGGTGTCGCCTGCCCCGAGAGTGGCGACCAGTCGCAGTTCGCCCACTTCCCGGCGGTACACCTCCACCAGCTTCTGGGCCCAGTTCACGATCCAGTACTCGGGCACGCCCCGGCGGTTGTACAGGTCGAGCTTGATCTCCCGGTCCCGAACCCGGTTTGCCACCCCAGGGGACAGCACCTCGACGACCAGCTCGGGGGCCTCCGTGAAGTGGCCCTTTTCGTCCTCGATGAGGGCAAGGCGCTCCTTTCGCAACCAGATCAGGTCCGGGATCACATTATCGTCATCCGCGAACACCAACCCCGGGGCCGTCAGGACGACACCCAAGTCGCTCTCCTCATTCCAGTTCATGAGCGCCAACAAGGTGTGATCTACCGTCCATTCGTGCCGCCAATTCACTGCCCTGGTCACGTACAGCTCCCCGTCGATGATCTCGTAGCGGAAGCCCGGCTTGTCCGGCACTTCTTCCAGGTCCTTGGTGGTAAAGCGAAAAGGGGATGTGACCACGCCTACCCTCCTGAAAACAGCGCCCCCGCCAGGCGCTGGAGCATGGGAAGCCCTTCTACCTCCTGGTCGAAGAGGGGGATGCGGGCGCGCACCTGGCCCGGAAACTTCTGGTCTATGACGCCCAGGTACTCTTGCTGCATGGCGATGCGGTTACGGATGAACTCGGCGGGGTTCCCGCCCGCCGAGGCTGGGTCGATGACCATGTTCACGATCACCCCACCGACGGGGATCCCGAAGTCTTGAAACCAATCGATGAAGCGGGTGATAACGGCGATGGGAAGAGCTTCCGGCAAGGTAACGAAGAAGAAGGCGGTTCTTTCCGGGTCCGTCAACAGGCGACGGGCCTGGGCCATGCGGTCCCGGAAGCTCACCAGGTAGTCCATCAGGGGATCCGGTTCCTGTTTCTTGCTGAAGGAGAGCATCTCTCGCAGGGAGCGGGCCTCCTCCCGGGAACGCAGCATCTTGCTCACCCACAGGGAGTAGACCCGGGACATCCCCAGCAGGCGGCGGGCATTCGCCGTGGGCGCGGTATCGAAGACGTAGGCGTCGTACTCGTCCTGGAACATGAGGTCGACCATGTTCTCGAACATAGCCGACTCTTCGAAGGCGGGGTTCATCGTCGCCGACTCGATGAACTCGTCTGCCTTGGTTGGGATGTCGGCGAACTTGAGGAACCACTGGATCTTGTTCCTGATATCGATCTTGGAGCGCTCGATGGTGGCGCTGGTGTCTATCTCGTACGCCCACAGGTTGTCGACGCCAGTGACAGGGGTGTGGGCGCCGAAGACGTTCTGGTTGAGCAAGCTCGTGAGTGAGTGCACGGGATTGGTGGAGGCGAGAAGGGTGCGTTTGCCTGCCCGCGCGTGGTGAAGGGCGAGGGCCCCGGCCATCGCGGTCTTGCCAACGCCGCCCTTGCCGCCAAAGAAGTGGTACTTCAGGTCGCGGTGGACCGCGAGGTAAGCGGCCAGGG
>CAZPYZ010000357.1:0-5041 GCA_964590215.1 uncultured Dehalococcoidia bacterium
CGCACGGATACCCTGCAGCGCCTGCGCGCGGCCGAGGTGTTCCCGGAGTACCAGCCGGGGCTGCGCGCCGATGGCCCCAGCTTTCAGCTGCACGGGCTCACCCGCGACCAGTACGCCCGGCTCGGCGACTTCGTGATCTTCGATGCCGCCGCGGGGCGCGTCAAGCCCATCACCCGCGACGATGTTGGGGACCGCATGCGGGCCAGAGGCATCGAGCCCGCCTTGGAATGGAAAGGCAAGGTCACCCTGGGGGACGGCAGCGAGGTGGAGGCGATGACGTTGTGGGAGCTGTACAAGGTCCACCTGCGCGACTACGACCTGGACACGGTGGCCGAGATCACCCACGCCCCCAGAGACCTGCTCGAGCGCCTGGCCCGCGATATCGCCACCCTGAAGCCGGTGGCCATCCACTACGGCGAGGGGATCAACCACTGGTTCCACGCCACGCTCCACAATCGCGCCACCTACCTCCCCCTCATGCTTACCGGGAACATCGGCATGCCCGGCTCGGGCTCCCATACCTGGGCGGGCAACTACAAAGCGGCCCTGTTTCAGGGCTCAGCCTGGAGCGGCCCCGGCTTCAAAGGGTGGGTGGCGGAGGACCCCTTCGCGCCCAACCTGGACCCCCACGCCCACGGGAAGGATATCAAAGCCCATGCCTACACCAAAGACGAGGAGCCCGCCTACTGGAACCACGGCGACCGGCCGCTCATCGTGAACACCCCGAAATACGGGCGCAAGGTCTTCACGGGCAAAACCCACATGCCCACCCCCACCAAGGTGATGTTTTTCACCAACGTGAACCTCATCAACAACGCCAAGCACGCCTACGAGATGATCAAGCACGTGGACCCCGACATCGAGCTGATCGTCTCGGTCGACATCGAGATGACCGCCAGCATCGAGTACGCCGACCTGGCCCTTCCGGCCAACTCGTGGATGGAGTTCGAGGGGCTGGAAGTCACCGCCTCCTGCTCGAACCCGTTTCTGCAGATCTGGAAGGGGGGCATCCCGCCGCTCTACGACACCAAGGACGACGTGGTCATCTGGGCCGAGCTGGCCAAACGCCTGGGGGAGGTGCTCGGGGACCGCCGCTTCGGCGACTACTGGAAGTTCATCCTGGAGGGGAAGCCGGACGTGTACATCCAGCGCTTGCTGGACTCCAGCACAACCACCGCGGGCTATCGGCTGGCGGACATCATGGCCGGCAAGTACGGGGAGCCCGGCGCGGCGCTCATGCTCTTCCGTACCTACCCCCGCACCCCCTTCTACGAGCAGGTCACCGACAGCCTCCCCTTCTACACCGATACCGGCCGGCTCAACGCCTACTGCGACATCCCGGAGGCCATCGCCTCCGGCGAGAACTTCGTCGTGCACCGCGAGGGCCCCGAGGCCACCCCCTACCTGCCCAACGTCATCGTCAGCACCAACCCCTACATCCAGCCCGAGAACTATGGCATTACGCCGGAGATGCTCCAGCGGGAGGTGCTCGACGCCGACCTCAGGACCATCGCCAACAACAAGCTGGCCTGGGCCCGGGTCAGACACACCGGCAATCCCCTGTGGGCGAAAGGCTATCGCTTCTACTGCCTGACGCCCAAGACCCGTCACCGGGTGCACTCGCAGTGGAGCGTGACCGACTGGAACCTGATCTGGGACTCGAACTTCAGCGACCCCTATCGCCTGGACCGGCGGACGCCCGGCGTGGGCGAGCATCAGATGCATATGAACCCCCAGGCCGCCAGGGACATGGGGATCAACGACGGCGACTACGTGTACGTGGATGCCAACCCTGCGGATCGGCCCTACGTCGGTTGGAGGCCCGAGGATCCGTTCTACAAGGTGGCGCGGCTGATGGTGCGCGTGAAGTACAACCCGGCCTATCCGTACCACGTCGTCATGATGAAGCACGCGCCCTTCATCGCCACCGAGCGGTCGGTGCGGGCGCACGAGAGCAGGCCCGACGGCCGGGCGCTCTCGGCCGGCACCGGCTATCAGGCCAACTTCCGCTACGGCTCCCAGCAGTCGCTCACCCGCGACTGGTCCATGCCCATGCACCAGACCGACACGCTCTTTCACAAGGCCAAGGTAGTCATGGGCTTCATCTTCGGCGGCGAGGCGGATAACCACGCCTTGAACACCGTGCCGAAGGAGACCCTGGTGCGCATCGTCAAGGCCGAGGACGGGGGGTTGGGCGGTCAGGGGGTGTGGGAGCCGGCTCGCAGCGGGCACACCCCCGCCAATGAGAGCGCGTTCATGCAACGCTACCTGGCAGGGACGTTGGTCAAGGTGCACGGGTGAGAGGGGAGGGAGCCAGGATGGCTGACGTGTACAATTGGCAGCTGGGACGGCGCATGGCCTACCGCTACGAGGAGCACCGCCCGCGCTGGCAATTCGCCGCCGTGTTCAATATCAACCGCTGCATCGCCTGTCAGACCTGCACGATGGCCTGCAAATCCACCTGGACCTTTTCCAAAGGCCAGGAGGCCATGTGGTGGAATAACGTAGAGACCAAGCCCTTCGGGGGCTATCCCCAGGCCTGGGACGTCAAAACGCTACACCTCCTTGAGGAAGCGGCGCCGGGCCGTCAACAGTGGGATGTCTCCCAGCGGGACGGCCACCGGCGTCCCTACGGCATGTACGAGGGGCTCACGATCTTCGAGGCGGCTATGCAAAGCATAAAGGCTCGCGGCCAGGAAGCCGTTGGCTACCTGCCGACAGATGAGGAGTGGATGGCCCCCAATATCTACGAAGACACGGCCACGGGCTACCAGGGCGCGCCTGGCGAATATCATCCGGAAGGGGCCAGGCTCCCCGCCCATCGCCCCTGGTTTTTCTATCTGGCCCGCATCTGCAATCATTGCACGTATCCGGCTTGTCTGGCCGCCTGCCCGCGCAAAGCCATCTACAAGCGCCAGGAGGACGGCATCGTCCTCATCGACCAGAGCCGCTGCCGAGGCTATCGTAAGTGCGTAGAGCAGTGCCCCTACAAAAAACCGATGTTCCGGCCCACCACGCGGGTGACCGAGAAATGCGTGGCCTGCTACCCACGCATCGAAGGGAAAGAGCCGCTCACGGATGGCAGGCCGACCGAGGCGCGCTGCATGGCCGCGTGTGTGGGGAAGATCCGGCTGCAGGGGCTGGTCCAGTGCGACGCGCAGGGCTGGGTGGAGGACCCCAAGAACCCCATCTATTACCTGGTACGGGTGGCGCGGGTCGCTTTGCCGCTCTACCCCCAGTTCGGCACCGAGCCCAACATCTACTACATTCCTCCCCGCTGGGTGCCGCGCACGTATCTGCGGCAGATGTTCGGCCCGGGCGTGGATTACGCGCTGGAGGTCTACACCGCCCCCGACCGGGAGCTGCTGGCGGTCCTGCAGCTCTTCCGCGCCACGCAGGCGATCATTTTCCGCTACGACATCATCCCGGGGCCGCCGGTGTCCAGGCACACCGTCAACGGAAAGACGCTGCAGATCTACAACGATACGGTCGTCGGGTTCGATCGCGAGGGGAAGGAGCTGGTGCGCGTGACGGTGGAAGAACCCTTTCATGTGCGGACACCTGAACGCCCGAACTCGATTTAACCCACGAGGGTGCCATGGCGCCAGCACATCGTAACATCGGCGACGCAGGCCATATGAAGATGCCAGAGGAGCCTGGCTCGGACCCAAGGACCATCGCTCTTGCCAGGAGTCGCCTGTACCAGTTCTTCGCCGTTGCGCTGAGCTATCCGGATGCACGCTTCGCCGCGCTCTGGCAGCGGGAAGGCTATGGGGAGGCTCTGCAAAATTTGGCCTGCCTTCTGGCTCAACCGCACAGGCGCGGCAGATCGCTCGTGAAGGCGCTGGAAGCGACGTTCAAGGCCCTTGCGGCAATCCATACGGACGACCTCCAGCGCGCCTACCGGCACATCTTTGGCCACACCATGGCGGTGGAATGCGCGGCCTATGAGACCCTGTACAGCAGCGGAGACGTCTTCCAGCAGGTCCAGGCCCTGGCGGACATCGCGGGGTGGTACCGAGCCTTCGGTCTGGTGGTCTCCCCGGCCGCCAAAGAGCGGGTGGACCATATCAGCGTCGAACTGGAGTTCATGTATGTCCTGGGGTACAAGGAGGCCTATGCCGTGGGGCGGGGTGCGGCGGACAAGGCCCAGCTCTGCGCTGAGGCGCAAGCGAAGTTTCTCCAGGAGCACCTGGGGAGATGGGGCCCGCGCTTCGCCCGCTCGCTGCGGCGAACAGCGGAGGACAGGTTCTACCGGACCCTGGCGCAAGGGCTCAGGGCGTTCCTTGCCCTGGACATCGTGCGGTTTGGGCTCAGGCCCCTCCCGCTGTCTCAGCCCCAGCCCAGACCCACGCCGCTGGGGACTGAGCCGGCCTGCGGCGAATGTCCACTGCTCACCGGAGAGGGCCAGGCGTGGGCGGAGGGAAACCTATGAAACCGGGAGCGGTTCTTGCCAGCATACTTGTCCTGCTAGCGATCCTCACGGCCATGGCGCGTGTGGGAAGCATGCCGGGGGAAGCCATCGATCAGGAGGTCCAGCGGTTACTGCAGGGACTGGTCGAAGAGCGGAAGCTTGTGCTGGCCATGCGGACAACGGGGGACATCCCCCTCGACCCACAGGCTGCCGCATGGCACCAGGTACAACCTCTCGTGGTGCCCACCTACCCCCAGGTGACCACGACCCCTATGGAACGACTGCCCCAGGTGTCCCGGGTCCATCTTCGGGTGCTGTATAACGACCGCGAAATCGGGTTCTTGCTGGAGTGGGACGATCCGAGTCCCGACATGACGGAGACCGGCTCGCAGGCGTTTCGAGATGCCGTGGCGTTGCAATTCCCGCTGCGGTACGGGGAGGGGGTCCCGCTCCCGTACATCGGCATGGGTCACAAGGGTCAGCCGGTGACCATCTGGCACTGGAAGGCCTCGTGGCAGGTGGACGTGGACCGGGGATTCGTCGATGTGGAAGATGCGCATCCCGGGATGGTCGCGGATCTGTATCCCTTCGCCCCGCAGACGCCCGCCGCTATTCCCCGCACGGCGA
>CAZPYZ010000358.1:0-5037 GCA_964590215.1 uncultured Dehalococcoidia bacterium
CTCGTGCCGGTCCAGGGCCAGGTGCAACGCGCGCCGCACCCGGATGTCGTTGAATGGCGGGCGGTCGATGCGCATGATGAGGTGGTCCGAAATGTCCTGGGGGAAGCTCTCGCCCCGCGCCTCGGGGCTGGCCCCCATGATCCCATCGAACTGCACCTTGTCCGAGACCTTGACCACGTCGTTCCTGCGCGCCGCGAAGGCGGCGATGGAGGCTGCCGCGTCCAGGTTGTAGAACAGCTGGATCTTGTCGAGGTACGGCCGGCCCTGGAACCAGTACTGCTCGTTCTTGACGAGGGTGGCGCCCGCCTGCCTGTCCCAACTGGCGAGCTTGAAGGGGCCCGTGCTTGCCGTTTCCTTTTCCAGATTCACCCCTCGTTCGAAGGCACGCTTGCTGAGAATCACCGGATTGCGCTGGGTGATCTTCGCGAGGAACGTGGGGGACGCCGCCTTGGAGGTGGCGCGGACGGTGTAGGGGTCAACCGCCTCGACCCTCTCCACGTCCCGGATCTGCCCAGCGGCCCTGAATTTGTTGGCCGGGTCACGGAGCCAGTCCAGGCTCCAGGCCACGTCCTCCGCGGTCATCTCGTCCGCTTGTCCTGAGCCGGTCGAAGGATGGAACTTGACGCCCTTCCGCAGGTGGAAGACGTAGGTCACGGGGTCCGTTCGCTCCCAGCGCTCGGCCAGCCACGGGAGCAGCTTGTACTCGTCGCGATAGTCTCCCGCGTAGTCGTACTTCAGGAGGGTCTCGTAGATCGGCGTCAGGGTGATGGTGTTACCCAGGGAAGTGTCTGCATGAGGATGCAGGTTATTGGGCGGGGTCCGGGTCGACAGGTAGAACGTGCCTCCGTGCTGGGCGGGCCCCGCGGCCACCTCCTTCATGATGCCAGGCTGTTCGGTAGAGACCGCGGGGCCGCATCCGAAGGCAGACAACACAAGGGCGGCCGGCAACCCAACTCCCAACAATGGCTTCGACAACATGGGACAACTCCTCTGCATTAGTCAGCACTTCTCAAGATAACTCAAGATGCGGCGCTCGGAGGGTCGGTTTGTCACCCCGCAAGCCCTAAGCTAAGCGGCTTGGCAGCACGGCCCCAATGGATGAAATACCGAGGGCCAGCAGGCGAGGGCGCCTGCTCTCCATTTTTCGTGGGAACACGCAAGACGACTGAACTGCCAGACCTGATGGTCGCGGAGATTGCAGGGCGCTTTGCGCTCTTCGCTGCCCCACCCGGCCGCGAACCACCCACGCTCAAGAATCCCAGGCCCGCTTCCCTTGGAGGGGTGCCATCGCCCCGGCAAGCGCGGCGCTTTCTCTCTTGCCGGCAGTCCCGTGAGAAAGTCGTGGGAAATCCTCGGCAGTTTCCCGAGAGGATCAGTGTTCCGGCCCAGGGGACTGGCTTTGAGAATGTTGGCATCACGGGCCGACGCCCGACAAGACTGGAGGTGGGAGATGGACGGGCAAGATAACCCCCAAGACGCCCAGGCGCGTCTGAGGCTGAACCGAGGGCTCATGGAGGCGCATCAGGAGAGGTTGGTCCAAGTAGGGTTCGACAAGGAGGAGATCGAGCGGTTGATCGCGCTTCGTGCCCGCCTGCTCAACGGGCGCGTGGCGTGGGGCTAGGACTATCGCCCGGTTATCCGGCTCGGCGGCGGTTAGGATCGGGTCCGCACTGTTGCACTCCGTTGGGAACCCGCCACCTGGCACTGAGATCCCGCACGTGGCAGGGCTGCCCCTCCAACGCCCGTCTCGGTAGGCGCGAGAGTGCCTGGCCAAACGGAGGAGCGGGCCGGGAGACCCGGCCCCTACGAAGATGCCGCGGCGGTTGCGCCCCGACGGACGTGATAGAGGATTAAGGCCGCTCCGGCCTTGACACTTGGTCGTATGGGTGTTACGAAGCGTCAATACCATTGGGAGAACGCTCATGCCCATCTTGCGGATGACGCTGCGGAACGGTTCCTTTCCCTCGGCCCTCCTCACCTGCGCCCTCGGGCTTCTCGCCTGCGCGACGCCGGCGCCACCTCCACCAGGCGATCAGCCCGCTCCGCAGATGGAGCCCCAGTCCGGCGGGGTGCTCCAGGCCGCCTCGAACCCGGTTCCCGGCGGCCTCTACTGGTTCGACCAGGTGGCCGCAGGAGGCGGCGGTCACCGAGCGGGGTTAACGCCGGCCTTCGAGAACCTGATTACCTATCAATTCACCAAGCCTGGCTCCGACTTCCAGGCGGGTGGCTCGGCAGGCAAGCTCGCGCCGCAGCTCGCCGAGAGCTGGAAGCAGACCGATCCCAAGACCTATGAGTTCACCCTGCGCAAGGGGGTGAAGTGGCACGACGGCGAGGAGTTCTCCGCCAAAGACGTGCTCTGGAGCATCGAGCAGTGGGGCCAGCCCATCGCTCCCGGCGACAACCGCACCCTCGCCCGCAGCTTCGAGAGCGTGGAGGCCATGGGCCCGTCCGGCGTACGGATGCGATTGAAGAACCTCGACCCGGAGTTCTTGCCCCAGCTTGCGGATTTCAATCCAAAAATCCTCCCTGCCCACATCGCGGAGAAGGCGGGGAACCCTACCGGTGACGCCCTGCGGGAGCTGTATAACAAGACGGCTGTGGGCACGGGCCCCTTCAAGTGGCGCACCTTCGACCGCACTAAACACATGGAACTGGAGCGCTTCGACGGGTACTGGGGCGGCCGGCCCTACCTTGAGGGCTTCCGCATCTTCTACCGCATTGACCGCTCCGCCCAGCAGGCGGGCTTTATCGTCGGCAACCTCGACTTCGTAACCCTGGCCGACAAGGTCCAATACGACACCGTGGCCCAGAGCGTTCCCGGCACCCAAAAAGTCGTCTACGTGGCCTACATGAACCCGGGAGTGGTCTTCAATTTCCGCCGGAAGCCCTGGGACGACATTCGGGTCCGCAGGGCGATGCATCTCGCGGTGGACCGGCAGGCCCTGGAATCCGCGGTCAGCTTCGGCGAGGGCTTCATCGGCGGGCCTTCGCCCGTCATCCCCAGCCTGACCCGGGTGGGCGTCGGCATGCAGCCCGATGAGTACTTGAAGCTCCCCGGCTGGCGGCAGCCAAAGGAGCAGGACGTCGCCGAAGCGAAGCGCCTGCTTGCCGACGCGGGCTATGCGGGTGGCCTAAAAACGATTATCAAATATCGCCAGGGGAGCACCGGGCCGACCCGCCTCACTGAGCCCGTCGCCAGCCAGCTCAAGAACATCGGCCTGGACGTCACCGTGCAGTCCCTAGAGGACGGGGTCTACCTGGCCCAGGTGGAGCGGGACAAGGACTTCGACCTCCGCGTCGACTCAGGGGTCGGCGGCAGCCTGACGCCGACGGAGTCGGCCTACACCCGCTGGCACTCCACCGGCGCCGACAACGCCTCCGGCATCAACGACCCCGAACTGGACCGGCTCACCGAAGCAGCCCGCGCGGAGGTGGACGACAAGAAAAGGCAGGCACTCTTCACCGCGATGCAGCGGCGCATCCTGGAGAACGTGTACTACATTCCTCTCCCCACCGCCCCCCTCTACCAGGCGCTGCAGCCATGGCTGCACGAGTTCTACGGCAGCTTCAGCGCCAACGTCTCTATCCTGAACGCTCGCGCCACCTGGCTGGAGGTCGACCGCATCCCTGAGGGGCGCCGGAGGTTCTAAAGGTAGCAAAGGGGGGCAGACCCTGTTTTATCCAAAAAAGCCTCTGAGCGCGGTGTAGACTTCGTCCGGCATCTCCTCGGCCAGGTAGTGCCCGCAGGGGAGTTCCCGGCCCTGCACGTCGGATGCGTATTCGCGCCACACGGCCAGGACGTCGCGGCCGCCGCGGGTGGCGCCGCCGGTGGCGCCCCAGAGGACCAGCAGCGGTAGGCTGAGCTTCCGGCCGGCGTCCGCCTCGTCGTGAACCAGGTCGATGGAGGCGCCGGCCCGGTAGTCCTCGCAGGTCGCATGAATGGCCGCGGGATCACAGAAGCAGCGGGCGTACTCGTCCACGACCTCGGGAGGGAACACACCCTCTGCGCCTGCCACTCGCTGGAACCGCGAGCGGAGATAGTAGTCGGCAGACGCGCCAAGGATGCGCTCGGGAAAGTCGTAGGGCTGGATGAGGAAGAACCAGTGCCAGGCGCCGGTGGCCATCTCTTTCCCGACATGGCCGTACATGTCCCGCGTGGGCCTGATGTCCAACAGCGCCAGCTTCCGGACCCGCTGCGGATGGTCCAGCGCCATGCGGTGCGCCACCCGCGCCCCGCGGTCGTGGGCAGCGACGAAGAACTCCCGGTGGCCAAGCTGCTCCATGACCTCGACCTGGTCCTGGGCCATCGCGCGCTTCGAGTACGTGACATGCTCGGGGTCGCCGGGCGGTTTTCCGCTGTCCCCGTAGCCCCGCAGGTCCGAGGCCACGACCGTGAAGTCCTGGGCCAGGCGCGGCGCGATCTTGTGCCACATGGTATGGGTCTGTGGGTAGCCGTGAAGCAGGAGAAGCGGGGGACCGGCCCCACCGTGCACCAGGTTGATGGTCGTGCCGCCGGTGGTGACTTGCTCGCGCTGGAATCCTTCGAACATGGGAGCCTCCTTTCCAGAGACTATTGCTCTACATCGTTTCCATGAGGCGCGGCCGCCTGCATAGCCGCGTAGTCTTTCCAACAGATCCACACGTCCGGGACAGCGGGCGGAGTCAGCACGTCACCCCGGCCGCAGCGGCGCACGCTCCGATAACCCTCAGGCCCGGGATCCTGGTAGACAGGGAGTTGCTGGCCCCCGAGCGTTCCAGAGCCATGCCTCTGGAACGCTTACGTCCGGGGAATCACCGCGGTAATAAGAATCCGGCCTGGCTGCGACGATATGAAGTAGGCAATCCACCAGCGATCGTCTACGTAGAGCCGAATATCCCCGACGCTGAACTTCTCGACGCCGTCGACCGAGGGGTCTGCTTCGATACGCTTTACGAGGTCCCACACCTCTTCCTGCTCGGATGCGGGCAGCCGGTCGATCGTACCTCTGGGTTCAGGCGCTAGGAAGACGGCTTCGTATCCGTATTCCGCCGTCGCTC
>CAZPYZ010000359.1:0-5036 GCA_964590215.1 uncultured Dehalococcoidia bacterium
CGGAGGTTCTGCGCCAGGATATACGCCACCGGCGCCTTACCCTGGTAGTTGGCATTGCGCGAGACAAGGACATCGCGGCCATTGCCGCGGAGCTTGGTCCTATTGCTGACCAGGTGGTCGCAACCCAATTCGCGATGCCGCGCAGCGCTAGCCCGGAAGCCATAGCGAAGGCCTTTGGGCTTCGCTGCACCACGGCGCCGACCGTGGCCTGCGCACTACACAAGGCCCTGGCTGAGGCAGAAAAGGAAGACGCAGTGTGCGTCACCGGGTCCTTGTACGTGGTCGGAGAAGCACTTCAGGCGCTTGACCTTCAGGACGACGTGCTGGATCTGGTTCCCGGAAAGGTGAGGGTATGACCGTTCAGGGACGCCGACGTGTGGTGATCACCGGGATGGGGGCAGTCACCCCCCTGGGCCTCAACGTCGCGGACTTCTGGGCCGCCTTGCTCCGGGGTGAGTCGGGCATAGGCCAGATCACCCTCTGCAACACCGAGGGCTACCCCTGTACCATCGCCGGAGAGGTGAAAGGCTTCGACCCCAAGAACTTCATGGACTTCAAAGACGCCCGGCGCATGGCTCGCTTCAGCCAGTTTGCCGTTGCGGCCGCGCGCATGGCCCTCGAAGAAGCCGGATTGGGGCCTGGAGGCGATCGGGACCGCATCGGAGTCCTCCTGGGAAACGGCAACGGGGGCCTACCCAACATCGACGAAGAGATGCGGACCATCCTCCGCCGGGGTGGCAGGAGCGTTAGCCCCTTCTTCATGCCGATGCAGTTGCCTAACATGGCGGCGGCCCAGGTCAGCATCGAGTTTGGGTTGAAAGGCTACAACTCCACCGTTACCACCGCGTGTGCCGCCGCAACCCAGGCCATCGGAGAGGCGATGGAGGTGATTCGGCGTGGGGGCGCCGATGTGATGGTGACTGGCGGCGCGGAGGCCGGTATCAGCGAGATCGGCCTCGCTGGCTTCTGCGCGATGCGGGCACTCTCCACCCGGAACGACAACCCCGAGCAGGCGTCCCGGCCCTTCGACCTCGACCGAGACGGCTTTGTCGCCGGCGAGGGGGGCGGGATCCTCATTATTGAGAGCCTGGAGCATGCTCTCTCCCGCAGCGCCCCCATCCTGGCGGAATTGCTGGGCTACGGCGCGGCGGGTGATGCCACCCACATCGTCGCGCCGGACGCAGAGGGGATCGGGGCAGCCCGGGCCATGCGTTGGGCTCTGGAAGACGCCAGCCTTCCTCCCTCAGCGGTGGACTACATCAACGCGCATGGGACCTCGACCCCGCTGAACGACGCCACTGAGACCATGGCCATCAAGCGGGTCTTCGGCGAAGCCGCCCGCTCCGTTCCCATCAGCTCCACCAAGTCGATGACGGGACACCTCCTGGGCGCCGCCGGGGGGATTGAGGCCATCGCCTGCGTGAAGACGATCCAGGGAGGCATCATCCACCCTACCGTGAACTACGGCACCCCTGATCCTCGATGTGACCTCGATTACGTTCCCAACGTCCCACGCCGCGCCCCCGTCCGAACCGTCCTTTCCAACAGTTTCGGGTTCGGCGGCCAAAACGCCTGTCTCGTGTTCGGGGCCTTTGAACCGTAATCAAGGTATCTGGAGCACGCACACTCTTGCCCGTGCGCGCGGGCAAGAATGCTCCACACCGCTGTGAACCTCCTGGTCGTCGGTGGCGCGGGCTACATCGGTAGCATCACCACCGAGCTCCTCCTCTCCCGCGGCCACCAAGTCACCATACTGGACAACTTCTCCACCGGCTATCGCGACGCGCTCGCGAAGGGCGCCGGCGTCGTCTCAGGTGACCTCTCGGACGATCGCCTGCTAGACCGCCTGTTCACCTCCAACCGGTACGACGCGGTGCTGCACTTCGCGGCCCGCATCGCCGTCTCGGAGTCGATGGAACATCCCGGCATCTACTTCGCGAACAACGTCGGCGCCGTCATCCAACTCGTAAACAGCATGCTCGCTCATGGGGTTGCCCGGATGGTGTTCAGCTCGACCGCGGCGGTGTACGGGATCCCCGCCACGGTCCCCGTTACCGAGACGGCGCGCTTTCGGCCTAATAATCCCTACGGCGCCTCAAAGGCGGTGGTAGAGGAGCTATTACGCTGGTACGGCGAACGAGCCGGCCTCTCCTACGCCTCCCTGCGGTATTTCAACGCCGCGGGAGCCAGCTCCCTCTTCGGAGAGGACCACCGACCGGAGACCCACCTGATCCCTCTCGCGGTTGACGCGGCCCTGGGTCGATTAAGCCGGCTAGACCTGTACGGGACCGATTATCCAACGAAGGACGGAACGGCGGTCCGGGACTACGTCCACGTGCTTGACCTCGCGCAGGCGCACCTGCTGGCTCTGGAACAGCTGAGCCCAAGACCGCTGGTGTGCAACCTCGGATCCGAGAGAGGCTACTCCGTAAGAGAAGTCATCCACACAGTCAGGGAGGTCACAGGCGCGGAGATCCCGGTGAGGGAAGCGCCACGCCGGGAAGGCGACGCGCCGGCGACTATCGCTTCCTCGCAGCGGGCCCACGAGCGCCTTGGATGGCGCCCAACGAGGGGGCTGCGGGAGATGGTAGAGAGCTGCTGGCGATGGCGGAAGAACCATCCCCACGGGTATGGAAGGTGAACAATGGAGAGCTGCCCGCCCTTTGGCGCCTGCTCTGCGCGTTCGGGATCGTCTTCGGACTGATCTTCTTCGGGCTCATCTTCGTTTATTCCTGGTTCTTCGTGGCGCCTCTGGTTGTCGTGGTAGCCCTCGCGATCTTCGGCATAAAGAAGGCCCGCAGGTCTGAGGACCGCGGGCCTTTGACCCCAGGGGAAAACTAAACAGCGAGGGCTTCCGACGAGGCTGCTCTAGTCAGCATGGGGTCCAGGATCTTCTCCATGGCGATGGTGTGGCTGCAACGCCCCGCATCGATGAAGAAGGCGCAACTGCACTGCCAGTTCCCTTGGCCATAGCCAACGGTATGGACGTCGTTATCTCCCCGAAAGGTCACCTGGAAGGTTTCAAAGGTAACGCGGTCTGGTTCCTGGGCATAGCGTTTGGCCTTCTCGAGCTTCCCGATGAGACTGGAGTGCATCCGAACCTCCTAAGCGTCCTCTAGTCGCAGTCGCCGCGGCTGCGGTGCTTCTACTGTCGCGCCGGGTACAATCACCGTCAAGGAAATTTGACCCGGCGGTCCTCGACCTGTACAGTTTGGGGCGGGGGATGGTAGCTATGGCAGAGACTGTCGTTAAAGACGCCCTGAAGGAGTGGGCGGTCACCATCAAGGCGCTGGACGAGGGAAAGCAGGTGCTGCTCCTCCGCAAGGGCGGCATCCATGAGAAGCAGTTCAAGATAGATCACGACGAGTTCCTGCTCTACCCAACTTTCGAGCACCAGCGGGTCGACTTGCTGAAGCCAGAGTTCCAGGACGACCTGCAGGCCACCCTGGAACCTTGGGGCGGCCACGCCCCCAAAGAGTTGGAGCGGTCGACCGTCATTTTCACGCACTTTGCCCAGGTGGTCGAGGTGATCGAGGTGATGGACCGGGAGAAGGTGGCCGCCCTGGAGCCCCACTACATCTGGACCCGGGACTACGCCGAGAAACGGCTCTACTGGCGGCCGCGCCACCCCCTTGAGGCGATCCTGGTGCGGGTATCCCGCCTCCAGGAGCCGGCCACCGTCCCCGTCGAGCCGTATTTCTACGGATGCAGGTCCTGGGTCGAGCTCCCTGCGGGGGCCGCTTTGGGCACGCTAACACCCGTTATAAGCGAGACGCGGTTCCACGAGATGGCGGACGCGGTCCGGGAGGTGCTGGCCTGATGGACCTGGCAGCCCAACCCCGAAACATCCTGGGGAAAAAGGTCAAGGCTTTGCGCCGGCAGGGCATCACTCCGATCCACATGTTCGGCCCGGGGATCGCATCAGAGGCGCTCCAGGCCGACACGGTGGAACTGCAGCAAACCCTGGCTGCCGCCGGACCCACCACGATTCTCAAACTCAACTTGAACAATGGCGCGGCCCGGGGGGGCAGGCTCTCCCACGACGTCATGGTCAGGGGAGTTCAGCGAGACCCGGTCACCGGCCAGATCCTCCACGTGGACTTCTTCCGCGTGGAGATGAGCCACCCCGTGGCCGTGGACATTCCCCTCGCGCTGACTGGGCTCTCGCCCGCCGTAGACAATCACCTGGGCACCCTGGTCCACGGCATGAGCACACTCCACGTTCAAGGGCTGCCCGGCGATCTACCGACTGCTATCGAAGTGGACGTGTCAATACTCGCAGAACCCCATCAAGCCATCCATGCCCGAGATGTGGCGCTCCCTCCTGGACTAACCCTCCTCTCCGACGGCGATGGCATGGTGGCCAACATCGTTCCTCCCCGGGGCGCCGAAGAAGTTGCAGTGGCCGAGGCGGAAGCTCCCGCCCCTGCGGCGGCAGGGGAAGCCCCGGCAGCTGAGGAACCCGAGGGCCAGTCCGGCGAAGGAGGGCCGTAGCGAGCCTATGGAGATCGCTGCCTTTACCCTCAGCGGACCTATTCCAGAGTTACGTCAACCCCACGGCATAACGATGCTGCGGCCGTGGATCGATGTCGGCGGCGTCGGCGCCGCGACTCTGGCGGGGCTTGAGAAAACCCTTACCTCCCTGCCGCTCGGCCAGCTCACCACCCCCGGAAGGTATTTCGACTTTACCCGCTACCGGCCCAGCGCCTATTTCAAAGAAGGCGTCCGCCAGGTAGACATTCCCAACTCCTTTCTTCGGTACGCCAGCGGCCCCGGGGATCACGACTTCATCTTTTTGCACTTGCTAGAGCCTCATGCCAACGGGGAAGAGTACGTCGACAGCTTGCTACATCTGTTCGAGCACTTCTCGGTGAAGCGGTATGTCCTTGTTGGGTCGATGTACGACATGGTGCCTCACACCCGTCCTCTGCTCATTAGCGGCTCTGCCTCAGACCCGGAGATCGACCGCCAGTTGAAGCAGTATGGCGCCCGCCCCAGCAGATACGAGGGGCCAACCACGATCTTGACGCTCCTCC